>CANCRC010000054.1 GCA_947380435.1 Chitinophagaceae bacterium | reverse complement strand
TTGGCTTAAACCTTTTGATTTACATAAATCGCAAATAGCTTTTAAATGACTTGTATGAGAATGTACACCACCATCACTTACTAAACCTAACAAGTGTAATGGCTTATTATTTTGTTTTGCATAGTCAATGGCTGCTAATAAAGTAGGGTTGCTTGCAAGCTCACCTGTTTTAATGGCAACATTAATTCTTTGTAATTCTTGGTATACAATACGCCCAGCGCCTAAGTTTAAATGACCTACTTCACTATTGCCCATTTGTCCATCGGGCAAGCCTACTGCTTCACCGCAAGTAACCAATGTAGTATTAGGATAAGTCTTATATAAACTTGTTACAAAGGGTACTTTTGCTTGTTGAATAGCATCAGAAGCAGGGACAAGCCCAAGACCCCATCCATCCATGATTACCAACATTACTTTTTTTGACATAATGGTTCCTTTATTTTAGCCTTAACTTTGTTTTTATTAATTTGTACCACAAAGTTTCAAAATACTAGGCAGACTACAAACTTTATACTGTTATAATACCTGAAAAATGAGCAAAAAAGGCAAATCAAATACATCTAGTCAAAATAGTTCCCCTTTAGTGTATAGCACGAATCCAGATTACATGCTTCCTCAGGAAGAAGAATCGGTGCTTACTTTAGCACCAGCGGAGCAAGTGCTTAGAATTATTTTAGAGACAAAACATAGAGCAGGAAAAACAGTGACCATTGTGTACGGTTTTAAAGGCAGCTTAGAGGCGATGAATGATTTAGGCAAGGCCTTAAAAAATCATTGTGGAACAGGAGGCTCGGTGAAGGACGGCGAAATCATTATCCAAGGCGATCATCGTCAAAAAATATTCCAATATCTAAAGCAGAAGGGATACGCAAAGGCGAAGCTCTAATAGTAAATCTCTAGTAGTAAATCTCCAAGTTCAATCTTGTTTTTAATTCCTGCACCAAGGGATACTGGGCTGCAATGCGTTCGTATTTTTGTTTACTATTCAAACTTAAATGTAAAGGCACATCTTCTTTTTCACTAGCCGCCACCAGTATACTAAATTGAATGGCGCGGTTATGAAAATGCTCCCATACTTTTTCAAGTACATTCATTCTTTCTTGCTCCACAAATTTTTGTGCCGTTAGGGCCGGAACAGTAATGGTAAAATGAGTTTCATTCTCTATTTCAAGTTGCGCTAATTTAAAAGTACTAGCTGCTGAGTGTTTTAAAGCGTTTTCTAGCGTAAGGGTAAAATCGTCCCAGCATTTTCTTAAATCGTCCATGGTAAGTGGAATAGAATCGATGACTTCTTCAATCTTGTATTTCTCTCCGTATTTATTTTGAAGTACGGCGAGTAAATTTTTATTGCTACCTTTTTGAGTTGGTGCTGCGCTAGGTAAATTGCTAGTTGTAGCATTAGTAGTTGTAGCAGAAGCAGAAGTAGAAGCGCTAGCACTAGAAGAACTAACAGTAGAAGCACTAGCAGAACTAACACTAGAAGAAGTATCATTTGCGGAAGATGAAGTTGTAGAAGCTAGAGTAGCTGAAGTAGATTTTGCAACTACCGGCTGTTCTATAATTAATTTAGCCTCCTTAGTGACAACTGAATTACTTAAAGGAATAATTTTCTTTATTCGAATAGGGTAGTGGCTATCAACTAGTTTTTTTTTTACAACTTGGCTATCCTCCATGCTTAGTTCAATAGCTTGTTGTAAAAAATTGAGTTTAATAATGGCCATTTCTACATGCAATCTTTTATTGCGTGCCATTTTAAATTGTATCTCGGCTTCGTTTAATAAGTTTAGGGCACTTACTAAATAGGGAGTGCTTATTTCTTTTGATACACTAATATATTGTTCTCTCCATCCTTCAATAGATTCTAATAATTTAGCACTTGCAGGGTCCTTGCATACTAAAAGGTTTCTAATAAAGCTGGCAAGTCCGTATAAAACCATATCGCCCTCAAAACCTTTTTGATTAATTTCATCATACAATAACATGGCCTGGGTGAGGTCCTGTTTCGTAAGGTGGTCTAGTAATTTAAAAAAGTAAGCCTCATCTAAAATATTTAAATGCTCTAAAGTATTTTCATAAGTCAAAGCCCCATTAGAAAAACTCACTATTTTATCTAAAATACTAAGCGCATCACGCATACAACCTTCACTTTTTTGCGCAATTAATTGCAATGCATTTTTTTCAGCCTTGATATTTTCTTTGCCAATAATTTCTTCTAAATGTGCTACGGTATCATTGGAAGTAATGCGTCTAAAATCAAAAATTTGACAACGACTTAAAATGGTAGGAAGAATTTTATGTTTTTCAGTAGTGGCTAAAATAAATATAGCATAGGGTGGTGGCTCTTCTAATGTTTTCAAAAAAGCATTGAAGGCACTGGTACTTAACATGTGTACCTCATCTACTATATAAACTTTGTATTTACCTGCTTGTGGTGCAAAACGCACTTGCTCTACTAAGGTTCTAATATCATCCACTGAATTATTAGAAGCCGCATCTAATTCATGAATATTTAAACTAGCGCCTTTTTCAAAAGAAACACAAGACTCGCAAGTATTACAGGCTTCTCCTTCCTTGGTGATACTAGTACAGTTAATAGTTTTGGCTAAAATACGCGCGCAAGTAGTTTTACCCACCCCTCTAGGACCACAAAACAAAAAGGCATGCGCCAAATGATTGTTTAAAATGGCATTTTTTAAAGTAGTAGTAATAGGCGCTTGTCCCACCACTGTATTAAAGTTTTGGGGCCTATATTTTCTTGCTGAAACGACGAAATTATCCATAGTTGACGCGCAATATACACATTCAAAATCAAAAGTATTCACCGGGGAAATAAATCTTATCCCCTAATTGTTAAAGCCCCTTTTAGGTCCTTTATACGCACCCTTATTTTGTAGTATAATCCATGGGTGGATGTCTTTCAAAAGGGTGGACGCTGGGGTTAAAAATATGTCTAAAAGTGACCATTTCTCTGCTAGGTTGAGCGTCTAAGCTTTTATAAATATTGACCATTTTAGGATTCCAGTCAGCAGCCCAGCCCATTTCGTAGCCGCTATACAATTTTATTTTATGCAGCATGATATAGCAGCAATTAATTAAATAACTATCAATGCCCAAGGCCTGGTATTTAGGTACCACTCCAAAAGCCAAACCTGTTAATTTATCATTGCTTCCCCTAAACTTCATCCAAAGCAAATGTAGTTTTTGAAATAGCCCCAACTTCCCATTAAAATATTTAAAGTACTGATTCACATCTGGAATATTAATAAACATAGCAATCGGTTCTTCTTTATAATAAGCAAACCAAATCACTCTTTCATCCATCACCGCTTTCAAAGTTTTAAATAGTTTTAATATTTGTTCAAGGGTAATGGCTTTTTCTTCTCCATGTTGCGCCCAGGCACTATTGTATATATGCACAAAATCCTTTGCAAATTTTTCTAAATTATTTTTATCTAAATGCAGGGCTGAGTAATCGGGCTTGGCTTTAAATTTATTATAACGCTCTTCAAAACGAGCAGGAAGAGGCTCGCGTAAATCCTTTTGATAATAATATTGGGTATAATAATTTTGAAAACCATAATTCGTGATAAGTGTTTCGTAATAACTTGGATTAAAAGACATACCATACATGGGTTCTTTATCAAATCCTTTGACCATCAGTCCCCACCATTTATCTCTATCTCCAAAATTAACAGGGCCATCCATAGCCTCCATCCCGTTTTCACTTAGCCATTTTTGTGCAGTCGAAAAAAGTAAATTTGCTATGGCTTGGTCATTAATACAATCAAAAAATCCTACACAGCCCACAGGAAATTCAGTGCCTTTATTTTTATAGCTCTCGTAATAAAATGCAGCTATGCGACCGGTGCAAATACCTTTCTCATTTTGCGCTATCCATCTTTTAGCGTCACCTCCTTTAAATAATTTATTATGGCTTCGATCAAATACCTGAACGACTTCATTATCCAAGGGGCGTATATAATTTGGATTGCTTTTATTTAAAGAAGCATTAATTTCTAGAAATTCTTTTTCTAATAAAGGGGTATTTACTTCAATAATGCTTGCAGCCATATTCATGTATTGAAATTAGAATTTTTTTAAGACACTTAAAGCAAATAGGGCTGCTGTTTCTGTTCTAAGCCTGGTAGGTCCTAAATGAATGGCCTGGTAATTATTTGCAAGGGCTAATTCAATTTCTGTAGAAGAAAAATCGCCTTCAGGGCCAATGAATAATAGCAAATCAGCGCTAGCCTCTATTTCTTTAATATTTATTTTATTGCCATCTTCACAATGGGCAATTAATTTCTGCGCTTGTTTTTGATTTTGAATAGCTTCTTTAAATTTCAAAGGCGTTCCTAATAAAGGAAGCCAAACCTGCTGACTTTGTATCATGGCCGATTGTAAAATATTTTGAAACCTTTCCAATTTAAATTTTTCAAATAAGGTATGCTCGCATAATAGCGGCATGATTTCGTATACGCCCATCTCGGTGGCTTTCTCTAATAGCCATTCTAATCTGGTAAGGTTTTTTAGAAGTCCAATACCTAAAGTAATTTTTTGTGAGGGGGCTGCTATAAACTTTTCGGATTGTATTTGTACAATAGTATTTTTTTTATGTGCAGTGAGAATAGTGGCTTCAAATAAATAGCCCATACCATTGGTAATATCTATTCTTTGATTTTCTTGCATTCTCAGTACTTGAACGCAATGCTTGCTGCTTATTTCATTTAAGGTAAAACTAGTTTGGCCAGACAAAATACTAGGCTCGTAAAAATAAGGTATCGACATAGTTTCGACTTATTTAAAACGGTTGGTCGTCATTAATGCCTTCATCAAATTCGCCTTCATTCATTTTACTACCTTGAATAAAGAACTTACCGCCATCTGGCGTGCCACCACTATTTAAACTGGGTTGCAAAGGCTTGTAGTTGCTTGCTAGGCCAGGTATGCCTGCATCGCCTTCCCATTCTTCAAATCTTTGAATATCTAAATTCGCTCTTAGTTTAATTAAATCTAATCGACCATTTCTATGCTTGGCAATTCTAATATGCGTTTCCCCTTGTGTACTTTCTCCCATTTCATTACTCATTACCTCATAGTACTCGGGACGATAAATAAACATAACCATATCCGCATCTTGCTCAATCGCACCCGATTCACGTAAATCACTCAATTGAGGCATCTTGCTTTCTTTTCTTGTTTCTACCGCACGACTTAATTGAGAAAGTGCAATAATAGGAATGTTCAATTCCTTTGCTAAGGCTTTTAAACTTCTTGAAATATTACTAATCTCTTGTTCACGATTAGAGTTTCTATCACCAGAGCCACTCATTAATTGCAAGTAGTCAATGATGATTATTTTAACTTGGTGTTTGTTCACCAATCTTCTTGCCTTTGCTCTAAATTCAAAAATATTTAAAGCAGCAGTATCGTCTATATAAATAGGGGCTTGTTCTAATTTTTTAATACCCTTGCTATGTAATTGTTGGTATTCGTATTCTTCTAATTTACCTCTTGAAATTTTTTCCATTTTAATTTCACTCTCCGCACTTAAAATACGTTGAACTAATTGAGAAGCGCTCATCTCTAAACTAAAAAATCCAACGGCCTGTGGTTTTGTAGGATGCAGTGCTGCATTACGCGCCAAGTTTAAAGCGAAGGCGGTTTTACCCACAGAAGGACGGGCTGCTAAAATAATTAAATCGGTAGGTTGCCATCCGTAAGTAATTCTATCAAGTGAAGTGAATCCGCTTGGCACACCCGATATCTCATCTTTCTTCGTTCTTAATTGATCAATACGTGTAACGGCATGTGCTAAGGCATCTCCAATATCCACGAAATTTTTCTTCAAATAGTTATTGGTAATGTTAAACATTTTTGTTTCACTATCATCTAGTAAATCAAAAACATCGGTACTATCTTCATAAGCGTTCGCAATCACTTCTCCACTTATTCTAATTAATTCTCTTTGAATAAATTTTTGTAAAACAATTCTACCATGCGCTTCAATGTTGGCGGTAGACACAACCACATTGGTTAATTTAGAAATATAGTAGGCACCACCAATTAGATCTAACTGCTCACGCATTTTTAATTCTTCCACCATGGTGAGCATGTCAATGGGCATGTTCTTTTGTTGCAAGCCCTGCATGGCACTAAAAATAAGTTGATGTCCTTCTACATAAAAACATTCTGGCTTTAAAATTTCACTAATGGTATCGAATGCACTTTTGTCTAAGAGTATTGCACCTAGCACCGCTTCTTCTAGTTCTCTTGCTTGTGGTGGAATTTTTCCATACATCATAGAACTAATATCTATATTGCTATTTTTCTTCTTTGTTCTGTTTGTATTTATATTAGGGATAGACATAGTGATTGACCAATTTTCTTACTGCGAAAATCAAACCAAATTAGGACTTCAAGAAATTTAGTTTTGCAATAGGGTTGTACACAGGTCTTCGCCATCTGAAATCCACAAAAAAAGGGGGTTATTAACGGGTTTTGCACCTAGTTTTTAACTAAAAGCACTTAAAAATTAGTATTTTTGAAGCTATACTATAAAATTGTTCTATGACGATTAGTTATCGCTGGCTGAGTGAATATTTACCGCAGGAGGTGAGTCCCGAAAAGTTATCTATTATTTTAACTTCTATTGGGCTTGAGGTGGAGTCATTAGAAAAATATGAAAATTTCAAAGGAGGACTAGCAGGATTAGTGGTGGGCGAGGTTTTAGAAGTCGTAAAACATCCGGGTGCAGATAAATTAAATCTAACCAAGGTAGACATAGGCAAGGACCAACCCTTAGGAATAGTTTGTGGGGCGAGCAATGTAGCCAAAGGACAAAAAGTAGTAGTGGCCACTATTGGAACCACTATTTATCCAAAAGGGGGCGAGCCCATAACCATGAAGCTTGCTAAAATTAGAGGTGAGCAAAGTGAGGGCATGATTTGTGCTGAAGATGAAATTGGTTTAAGCGATGATCATGCAGGCATTATAGTCTTGGATCCAAGTATAAAAGCAGGTACTGCAGTTTCAACAATTTATGCATCTTATGAAGATTGGATTTATGAAATTGGTCTTACGCCTAATAGAATGGATGCCATGAGTCATTATGGTGTAGCCAAAGATGTTTGTGCTTATTTATCTTATCATGAATCACCGGTGGCAGCTATTAGTCCATTTAAAAAACAAGCAGGTAAAGATAAATCGGTGGCAGCTTTTAAAGTAAGTATTGAAGATACTGCAGGTTGTAAAAGATATACTGGTCTAGTGATAGAAGGTGTTACGGTGAAAGAATCTCCTACTTGGTTAAAAAATAAATTACAAGCTATTGGTGTTCGTAGTATTAATAATATTGTAGACATTACAAATTATATTTTGCATGAAACAGGACAACCCCTTCATGCATTTGATGCAGCAGAGATAAAAGATAAAACCATTCTCGTAAAGAAATATCCAGCAGGTACTAAGTTTACTACACTAGATGGTGTGGAGAGAACATTAACTGCTTATGATTTAATGATTAGCGATACGCAAAAGCCCTTATGTATTGCCGGTGTATTTGGTGGACTAACCAGTGGCGTAAAAACAAGTACCACGAATTTATTTTTAGAAAGTGCACTATTTGAAAATGTACATATCAGAAAAACTTCTGTGCACCATGGTTTAAGAACCGATGCGGCTACTCGCTTTGAAAAGGGTGTTGCTATTGATGGCACAGTGCTAGTGTTAGAACATGCTGCTCAATTAATACAAGAATTAGCGGGTGGAAAATGTAGTGAAGTCATAGATGTCTATCCTGCACCAGCCCCTAAGACGAAAGTGAACATTTCCTTTGCTTATTTAAAAAAGTTAAGCGGTAAAGCTTATCCAACAGACAAAGTGAAAACCATTCTTACTAGTTTAGGTTTTGAAATTTTAAAAGAAACAGCAGAGGGTTTAGAATTGGCCGTGCCGTATCATAAACCAGATATTAGTATTGCTGCAGATATAGTAGAAGAAGTATTAAGAATTGATGGCCTTGATAATATTGCTATTCCTAGTGTGATTACCATGAGCCCTGCCATTGACCCACTGGAGAAAAAAGAAAAGTTTAAAGATAAGATTGCACAATATTTAGTTGGCCGAGGCTTCACTGAAATTTTAACCAACTCTATTACCAATAGCGCTTATTTTTCTGAAGAAGTGATTGCGCGTTCTGTAAAAATGTTGAATAATTTAACGGCAGAATTAGATCTGATGCGCCCTTCTATGTTAGAGACAGGAC
Organism: Chitinophagaceae bacterium; assembly: GCA_947380435.1. GTDB lineage: Bacteria > Bacteroidota > Bacteroidia > Chitinophagales > Chitinophagaceae > Sediminibacterium. Next base: position 4,458 of record CANCRC010000054.1, on the reverse strand, counting down.
TTGAAACCATTGCTTATAATATTAATAGAAAAAATACTTCTATATCCTTTTTTGAAATGGGAAAAATATATGGCAAGTCGGGAGCTGGAAAATATTATGAGTCGGAGCAGTTAGCTATTTATATTTCAGGCAAACAAAATGCAGAAGGTTGGAGAACCAAGGCCTTGCCTGCCGATTTTTTTGTAGCCAAGGGAATGGCCACTGCTTTATTTAAATTATTAGGACTTCCAAATGGTCAGTGGAAAAGCGCAAATCCAGGGCAAGTTAATTATATAGTAGATAAAAAAACGGTTTGCACTTTAGAAAGTATTGGCGCTAAAAAATTACAAGCTTTTGGTATTAAGCAATCGGTATTATACATTCAATTCGATTTAGCCAACTTGCTTACAATGTATCAAAGCCAGCAAGTAGTGTACCAAGAAGTTTCCAAATATCCTTCTGTAGAACGCGACATTGCCTTGGTACTTCCAAGCGCTACACCTTATGCTGCCATTGAACAAAGTATTGCAGCTGTTAAATTAACAGCGCTTCAACAAAGCAGTGTTTTTGATATATTTGAAAGTGAAAAATTAGGAGACCAGAAAAAATCGGTGGCCATTAATTTTATCTTCAATGCTGCAGATAAAACATTGACCGATGTGGAGATAGATACGATGATGAAAAAATTGGTTAAAGAATTTGAAAACAATTTGCAAGCAGAAATTAGAAAATAAATTTTTCAGTAAATTAAACTACGCATATGGTGGATATTGCTACTTCATTATCTAATTTACAGGACAAGCTTCAACTCTTATTAAAGCGCACTGCTTTGATAGAAAAAGAAAACTTACAGTTAAAGGCAAGCTTGAACAAGGAGCAAAACCTTGTAAAAGAATTAATGGAGCAGGTGCAAGAAGGAAAATCTAAAATAGCAGCTGCTATGGTGAATACGGCTAGTATGCAACCCACCGACAAAGCAGCCCTCGTTAAAAAAGTAGATCATTATATTAAAGAAATAGATACTGCCATTAAAAATTTGAATCCTTAATCTATGTCAGATAACCAAGCTATCACAGACCATCAAGAAGACTCTTTAATTCCTGTTAATATTACTATTGCCGATAGGTCCTACCGTATAAAACTAGCTGCCAAGGACGAGCAAGCGGTCCGTCAAACGGCAGCCCTCATTAACCAGAAAATGGTAGAGTTTAAAAATGCCTATGCGGGGAAGGATATGCAGGACTATATTTCCATGGTTTTACTTTGGTTCACCACCGAGCAGCAGCAGACGGGTCAGAACCTCTATGAGCTAGAAGCCATTCAAAATCAGATTGATGCGCTTACGAGTTCTATCGAAAAGGCCCTTTAGCCCACATAATTTGCCTCCATCGACTCCATTCTTTCCATTATTTGATTATCTTCGTAGCGGAACCTTTGACGCATTATGAATAATCAAAATACGTCATCCTAGAGTTAAAGAAGAAACGAAGCTTGCTATAGGTGACTATCAATGATTTATAAATAATATAGGATTAATGTTTTAACCTCATTCACCATGAAGTTTTAACCTCATTAACAACGAAAAAGGGGAGTATGCATTATTTACAAACAACAAGAATTAAACAATGGACCAGAACATATTATTCGTCATCATTGGAGGCGCTTCCCTACTCGGGGGCTTACTCGTAGGCAAAATTGTATTTGCCCGCAATACCAAAAAACAAGTTGAAGAAGCTGAAGCACAAGCTGCTAATATTTTAAAAGAAACCGAATTAAGAGCGGAGACGATTAAAAAAGAAAAGCAGTTGGAAGCCAAGGAGCGTTTCGTGCAATTAAAATCTGAATACGATCGTGACCTTTTAGAAAAAAACAAAAAAATTGGCGAGGCGGAAAATAGAATTAAGCAGAAAGAAATTACTATTAACCAGAAAGAAGCTTCTTTAGATAAGCAGGTCAAAGACAACGATGTCATTAAAGAAAAATTAAATCGTGAGATTGATCTAGTGAATGTGAAGCGTTCTGAATTAGAGAAACACCAAGAAGAGCATATACGTCGTTTAGAAAAAATTGCGAACCTAAGTGCAGATGATGCTAAGCAACAATTAATAGAAAGTTTAAAGCATGAGGCACAAACTCAGGCCCTTGTTTTACAACAGGAAATTATCGAAGACGCAAAACAAAAGGCAAATAAAGAAGCTAGAAAAATTATCATTCAATCTATTCAAAGAACGGCTGCAGAAGTAGCCATTGAAAATACAGTGACTGTATTTAATTTGGAGTCGGATGAAATGAAAGGACAAATTATTGGAAGAGAAGGTCGTAATATTCGTGCCATTGAAGCAGCTACTGGAGTAGATTTAATTGTAGATGATACACCTGAAGCAATCTTACTTTCTTCATTTGATCCACTTCGTCGTGAGATTGCGCGTTTAAGTTTACAACGTTTAGTAACTGATGGTCGAATCCATCCAGCGCGTATTGAAGAAGTGGTAGAAAAAACACGTCGTCAATTAGAAGATCAAATTGCAGAAATTGGAGAGCGTACTGTTATTGAATTAGGTATCCATGGATTACATAAAGAATTAATCAGAATTATTGGTAAGATGCGTTTTCGTTCTTCTTATGGCCAAAACTTATTAATGCACTCTCGTGAGACCGCTAATTTATGTGGTATCATGGCAGCTGAATTAGGATTGAATCCAAAATTGGCGAAAAGAGCAGGTCTTTTACATGATATAGGTAAAGTACCTGATGAAGAAACAGAGTTAAGCCACGCATTATTAGGGGCTAAACTTGCTGAGAAATACGGTGAAAACCCAGCGGTGGTGAATGCCATTGGAGCCCACCATGATGAAATGGAAATGGAATATGTAATTTCTCCGATTATCCAGGCTTGTGACGCTATTAGCGGTGCTAGACCAGGAGCAAGAAGAGAGATTATGCAACAGTATATTCAGAGAATCAAGGACTTAGAAAACTTAGCGATGAACTACCAAGGGGTAGAAAAAGCCTATGCGATTCAAGCAGGCCGTGAGTTAAGGGTCATTGTGGAGGCTGAAAAGGTAACGGATGCCAGTTCTGATCAATTAAGCTTCGAAATAGCCCAAAAAATACAAACTGAGATGACTTATCCTGGTCAAATTAAAGTAACCGTTATAAGGGAGAAAAGGGCTGTGAACATTGCCAGATAGGCGATTATTAATTTTGGATCAAATAATTTGGATTATAAGGTGGGTTCTCCTACCTTTGCCGTCCGCAAAAACAATGTATTATGAGCGAAGCAGTAAAATTTGTACACGAGCAATTGACCGCAAAAAAAGACTATCCAGCCTTCAAAGCTGGTGATAATATTACCGTAAACTACAAAATTGTAGAGGGTGGTAAAGAGCGTATCCAAAGTTTCCGTGGAGATGTTATTAAAACACAAGGAACAGGCGCAACTGCCTCTTTCACAGTGCGTAAAATTTCTGATGGAGTAGGCGTAGAGCGTTTATTCCCTTTCTTATCACCTAATATCGATGGTATTTTGTTGAATAAGTCTGGTAAAGTACGTCGTGCTAAATTGTATTACTTACGCGATAGAAGCGGTAAGAGTGCTCGTATCAAAGAAAAGAGATTCTAGAAAGATTCTAGTACACCACTAGTAAACTATACAAAGCCCCGTTTTCATATCCATGAAATCGGGGCTTTTTTTGTAACAAATAATTGGCTATTCATAGGTGTAATTCATAAAAAATACTGCTTTTCTATTTTAGAATTACCTTACCTTTAAACTTCTAAATTTAATATTATGGGCAACTTAGGATTTCAAGAATTATTAATTATTGGCGTGGTAATTTTAGTAATGTTTGGCGGACGTAAAATTCCTGAATTCATGCGTGGATTAGGTAAGGGTATTCGCGAATTCAACGATGCTAAAAACAACGTGAAAAAAGAGATCGAAGAAGGAATTAAAGAAAAAGACGAGAAACCTGCTTAATTTATAAGCCTTTGTTTCGGTTTACTTCCATTAAAGACTACCATGCTGCATTAGTAGCAGAGCATACAACTTGTACCCAAGCAGTAAAATATTACTTGGCACAAATGGCAGCACAAGAAAATTTAAATGCTTATTTAGAAATATTTTCTGATGAAGCCTTGAGTCTGGCAGCGCATTTAGATGCCCAGAGAAACCAAGGCAAAAGTTTAGGGAAACTCCATGGTGTGGTTATTGGCATTAAAGATGTGCTTTCTTATAAAGGACATAAGCTTAGCGCTTCTTCTAAAATCTTAGAAAATTATTCTGCTGTTTATTCAGCCACTGCCATTCAAAAATTATTAGATGAGGGTGCCATTATTATTGGGCGCCAGAATTGTGATGAGTTTGCCATGGGAAGTAGTAATGAAAACTCTGCCTATGGCCCCGTAAAAAATGCCATAGATCATTCCAAAGTACCTGGTGGTTCTTCAGGAGGCTCTGCTGTTTCCGTACAAGCGGGT
>CANCRC010000053.1 GCA_947380435.1 Chitinophagaceae bacterium | reverse complement strand
TCTAGCTTCTTTACGATCCATAAATTCTATTGGATCAAAACCTTTGATTTCACATGCAAATCTTGTCTTAAACTTAGAAGCATCAAATTGCGTTATCATATCCGCACCCGATACACCATTGACTAAATTTTCCCAGTAAGATGCTAGGTTATTTCCGATAGGTGTTAAAGTACCAATTCCTGTAACTACAATGCGTTTAGTTTGCATGTTAATGGTTTTAAAATAAGAATCCGCCTTTAAAGCAAAGGCTCAAAAAGGCGGATTTAAATATGCCGATGATTCAGCTTGAAACTTCTAAATGAATTAGTTATTTCGCGTGCTCTTCTAAATAAGCAACAGCTTGACCAACGGTAGTAATAGTTTCTGCTTGTTCATCAGGAATTGAAATGTTGAATTCTTTTTCAAATTCCATAATTAATTCAACTGTGTCCAAAGAATCTGCTCCCAAATCATTTGTAAAAGAAGCTGCACTTGTAACTTCTGCTTCATCTACACCTAATTTGTCAACGATGATTTTTTTAACTCTTGTAGCGATGTCTGACATTGTAAAAAGTTTTGTTTACGGCGCAAAAATATACTTTTTGTTAAAAACGAGGTATTTTATTTGCCTTTTTGTTTACACATTTTGAAGTCCAGCAACAAGGTAGGTCTATTTTGGGCTTTTTAGGGCTTTTATAGGCCAGAAATAGCGTAAATAGGGCCTTTTATACCCCTGTTTATAAGCGAACAATTAGTAGTAAAACGGGGCTTTTCTATAGGTATGAATAGCAAAAGTGGATAACCTTTGGCAGAAACAATTCCTTAAGTACACATTAAGCGCTTATTTATTCTTTAAAATAGACCTTAATGCTTGTTGTTCTTCTCTAGTCATATTCAAGTTAGGAATAATAAAAAAGGTTTTAGGGCCAAAATAAATATGAAAAAAATGAGGGCTTTCAAAATAATGGGTGACTTCTTCCCAGTTCCAGGCAGCCTCTCCTTGTAGGGATTGAAGGCTTGCCTTATTGCTATCAAAACTAAAACTCCATGTGTAGGTAAACAGGGCAGTTTTTTTATAAAATATAGTAGGCATTACATACCAAAATAAAAGTAGTAGTATAATCCAAAGTACCGAGCCTAATAAAAATAGTTCTGGTCTTATTTTTTTTAGGAACAATAAAACACCTGTAAGAATAGCATATACATTCACCACTATCATAAGTGTTTTAATTTCTGGCTGCTTTATAAAATGATAACGCAAGGCCTCTAAGACATGTGCTTTTTGATAACTAACTTCTATGGACATGAAGGAACAGATTATTTATACGCTACAAAGATACAGCCCTTTTAAAAAATGCCTATATTTAATTATATAAATAATACATGAAAGTACTTTGTATAGGGGAAGCTTTAATAGATATGATTTGCACCGATGTAAATGTATCCTTATCTAATGGCCAACATTTTTTAAAAAAAGCAGGAGGCGCTCCCGCCAATGTTGCAGCCGCTATTGCTGCTTTAGGGGGCGAGGTAAGCATGGCTGCTAAAGTAGGCGACGACCCTTTTGGACTACACCTTATAAGTCTATTAGAAGAAATGGGTGTGGATACAAGTTTACTTATTAAGGACCCTGCTCATTTTACAACATTTGCCTTTGTTTCATTAATGAACGATGGAGAAAGAGATTTTTATTTTAATAGAGGCGCCGATAAAGAGTTAACCCTTTTGGATTTAGCTGCAGTTCATTTAAGTGAATTTGGAATTGTACATTTTGGATCGGCCACTGCTTTTTTACCTGGCCCACTTCAAACCACCTATGTTGAACTATTAGCTAAAGCAAAACAAGCTGGTTGTTTAATAAGTTTTGATCCTAATTACAGACATTTACTTTTTCAAAATAATAGCAACTATTTTATAGAGCAGTGTATCCCCTTTATGGAAAGCTGCGATTTTTTTAAATTAAGTGATGAAGAAGCCATGTTAATTACTGGTTGTGATAGCGTGGCTCTTGCAGCAACTGCTTTAAGAAAAAAAACAAAGGCGGTATTTGCCATTACGCTTGGCAAAGAAGGTACTTTAGTTTCTATAGGTGGCCATCTTGAAATAATACAAAGTATTTCAATACAAGCAGTGGATGCAACCGGTGCAGGCGATGCTTTTGTGGGAGCAGTATTATATCAATTAAATAAGAAATCTGTAAAAGATATAAACTTAGTTTCAATGGAAGATTGGAAAACTATCATTAGCAATGCAAATAAAGCAGGTGCTAGAACCTGTGAATATATGGGGGCTATGGAAGCCTTCAAACATTTGAATAATTCTATTTTCGATTAGTCGCAGAAAACCCCGTAAAAATTTAAGTATACTTTTAGTACATTTTTTACTAGCCTTTTACTTCCATTTAAAACCTATAGCCAAAACCTATGCTCAGGCTATAATCGGCGAATGCAGCATCTCCTCTTGAGAATACATTAGTATCAATGGTCTTTAAAATATCTGGATAGCTTTGTGGTCTTTCTCTTCTAATGGCTACAGGCGCATACAAGTAGAAGTTGAAATTTTTATAACTATAATTAGCGCCTGGTTCTAAGGCTAGAACATTACCTGGTCTTCTAAAGCCAGTATTGTCGCCTATTAAATCTTTGGCAGGAATACATTCATAACGAGCACCCAATGAAAGGGTTAATGCCTTTGTTGTAAAATTGGTACCAGCTCTTAATAAATATTGATCGGGCACACTCATAACATCTGAAGTATACTTAATGGAGGAAGCAGTGGCAATCCCACCTCTTGCAGTACTTACTCCATTATTTCCTCTTGGGTTGATTAAATAGTAAACATTGCTATAAACACTGAATGCATTATTTAATTGTCTGAACCCGTTTAATTCAAGTGTTAATCCCCAACCACCATCACCCGGTTGGATAGATTGGTCTACTGGTCCTTTTCTAGTTAAAATAGAACTACCTAATTTATAATGAAAAACATCTTGCGCATTATAATTACCAGTTGGCATTTTAAGACCAATGCCTCCTAATAAATTTCCCTTCGCACCCGGCTTAGGTGCAATGAGCCATTTATAAGCAGTGACTCTCATGTCTCCTATGCCTTGTGAAAAAGTTGAAAAACGTGGACTGCCCATAGTACTTCCTACATGCTCATATAAAGAAGATCTTTCATTATATACTATCGGTAGATCAAAACCAATGCTCCATTTTTCATTGAGTTTTCCCACCAAAGAGATATCCATGGTACGACTAAAATTTCTGACATCGGTTTGCTCCGCTACACGTTGGGTTTGTTCGTCTGTGCCATTAAAATGCTTATAAGACTTGAAATAACGGCCGCTAATATTTAGATCCCATTTAGGTTCCACCATTTTTTGAGTGTTACTATCATGCATCATCTCATGCATCATGGAATGCTCCATCGTATTTAAACCCCCTACCGTTCTTATAGCTACACAACCTTGGGCATGCAATTGCGCATTGAAACCAAGAATTGAAAAAACGAATACCAAAAATTTATTTCTTATACACAAGTTCATTAACAAAGAATTTGATGATTTTTACGAAGCGGTCAAAAATAGAGATTTTATAAATGATGGCAAAAATTCAACTCCCTTATTTGAAATTAATTACATATTGGTTCGTAATTTTGCTTTTTAACTAATGCTATTTAGTACTTTTGTGTAGTCAATTAATTGAAACCTATGAAATACATAAAACTTTTTTTAGTCCTTGGTTTCGCCTTTTTTGTGATATTGGTGTATTTAGTTATCCCTAATAAAATTGTTGTTTCCCAAACAACTTTTGTGCACCAACCAGGCAATTTAGTGACCAATGCCTTTATGAGTATTCAATACTGGGACAAGTGGATGCCTCATGACTCTATCAATGACCATACTTTTATATTAAAACAGGGGAAATTGGAAGTACATGAATCTTTTTTATCTGCCATTAAATGCTTGTATACAATTAATGAAATGTCGGGGCCTGTAACTTATTCCGCTATTGATGCAGGTGGAGATAGCACTATGTTGAGATACGAAGCCAATATCAATAATAAAATTATTTCTCCTATGAGAAGAATTCATAATTATTTAGATAGTAAAAAAATGAAAATACAGCTTGATTCCACTTTAGCCGCTGCAGCTGTTTTTTATTCAAAGAAAGAAAATAGTAAAGTAGATACAGCGCAGTAATCTACTTTCCAATACAGAATTTAGAGAAAATAAAGTCTAGCTGGTCGTCATTCGTAATTTGCCCAGTAATAGTGCCTAAATAATGTAAGGCTTGATTAATATCAATGGCTAGTAAATCGCCGGTGGCATTATTCGCAAGTCCGGTTTCAATATCCACTAAGGCAAATAATAATTTCTTTAGTGCAGTAGCATGTCTAGCATTGGTTATAATGGTACCTTCTTTATTGAGTCCATCTCCTACTACTGTTTGCGTTAAGACGGCTCGAAGTGCTTCAATATTTTTTTTATCCTTGGCTCCAATAAAAATAATATCTTTCAAAGCTTCATTGTTTTGCAAAGAAGGGTCAATACCTAGGTCTACCTTATTACCCACTAGTATCATATTCTCATTACCCATTGCGGCCTGCCAATCTATAATTTGTTGAGCAGAAGTAGTACTTGCATCAAATAAGGCAATGACAATATCGGCTTGGGCAATTTTTTCAATACTCTTATCAATACCCATTTGCTCAATTACATCAGCAGTAGCGCTACGAATACCAGCTGTATCAATGAGTTTATACAATACCCCTTCAATAGTCAAATACTCTTCCACTGTATCGCGCGTAGTGCCTGGTATTTCACTTACCAAGGCTCTGTGCTCGTTTAATAAAGTATTTAACAGAGTCGATTTTCCAGCATTCGGCTTTCCTACAATAGCCACCTGTACTCCATTTTTTATAACATTACCTAGCTTAAAAGAATCATACAATAACTGTGTCTTTAATTGTAATTGCGCTACTAATTTTTCTAACTCTTTTTTATTAGCAAAGGCTACATCTTCTTGAGAAAAATCTAATTCTAATTCTATAAGAGCAGAAAATTTTATTAATTTCTCACGCATCACTTGTAAGTCGGAAGAAAATCCTCCCTTCAAATTATATAAAGCAGTTTTACGGGAAGCTTCGGTATTACTAGCAATTAAATCGGCTACGGCTTCTGCCTGTGTTAAATCTAATTTACCATTTAAAAAAGCGCGTTGTGTAAACTCACCAGGCTTTGCTAACCTAGCACCTTTTAAAATAAATAATTGTAGTAGGGAGTCTTGTATAAAAGGCGAACCATGACAAGAAATTTCAACCACTTCTTCCCCGGTATAAGACTTAGGGGCTTTATATAAAGTAACGACTACTTCATCTATTACTTGAAGGCCATCAATAATTTTGCCAAAGTGTACAGTATGTGAAGCCTTCGTAGAAAGATTTTTTTTGGAGAATACACCGGCTACTAGTTCAATGGATTGGGGTCCACTAAGGCGAAGAACAGCAATAGCCCCTAGTCCTGGAGCAGAAGCTAAGGCTACGATGGTATCGTTCCAATTACTTATATTTTCGCGCATAGAAGACAAAGGTAAACTTTATACTAGTAAAAAAAATCCCCTCCCGAAATACGGGAAGGGATTAATAAATTATTAGAAAAGAGGCCGGATCTAATCTTCAGATACAACAAACACAATGGCTTGTCTATGGCGGTAAATTACATTACGACCATTCTGAACAGCAGGCTTCCATTTTGGACCTCTAGTAATTACACGTACAGCTTCATCCTTAGTGCCATATCCAGGATCGTTCTCAGCTTTTACATCACTGATAGAACCATCTCTAGCTACAACGAAAGAAACTACTACAGAGTATTTTCCAGCAGGTGCTCCATTTTCTACAGGTAAGTCTCTATTTAAAGTTCTTTCCAAGTAGCGAATCCATCCTTGCTGACCTCCTGGGAATTCAGCTGGAATTTGAACTACTGTAAAGATTTTATCAGTTTCTTCTTCTGCAGGAGGTGCAACAGTTGATTCAGAGGGGGCAACCAATCCATCATCCTTGATACCCTTTTGATCTACTGAACCAATTTTTACATCTTCTAATTTTTCAACTTCTTTAATCTCATCTTCTTTTTTCACTTCCTCATCTTTTACGATTTTTGGAGGTGTAAACTTCGCCATTTCCACTTTTGGTGGTTCTTGCTTTGGCGGAGGAGGTGGAGGTGGAGGTGGCTTTTTCTCTTGTGATACATCTGTTAAAGAAACATCTGTAACCATTATCTCAGTCTTAGCTTTCTTTGCAGAATTAGACCAGATAGCGCCAGCTGCCAAGATCACTGTTACAGCGAACATACCAATCAAAGCCTTTTTAAGACGATCATTGTAAGTTTTTCTTAGCTCATAAGCACCGTACTCCTTAAACCTTCCCTCAAAAATGAGGTCAAGAACATCGGCGGTTAATATTTTGTTTATGTCCATTGTTAAATGCTTTTAATTGCTAGAAGATTTTGCGTTCGCGTCCGATTTTTGAACCAGTTGTTCTTCAATGTCAAAAACATCTACTAGTGCGTATTTTTTTACAACGTTGATTGACATTTCATCTAAAATATCAATAACGTTTTTGTAACTACATTTTGAACTTGGTTTGATAACGATCACTAAATCCTTTTCAGGATCACTAGGGTCTTGTGCGATACTTCTTACTTGAAGTTTCTTTTTCATGATTACATCACGAATAGAATTTTCACCATTATAAGAAGCTGAAAGAAAATTAGACGCGTCGTTCTTTAATTGCCCCTCATAATAGTATATATGATTATCGTCTCCCATTAAGATGGTTAAAGCACCTGATTCTTTTGCTTTATTTTGCTCTTCAGGTTTTACTTTATCATCAGGCAAAATCAACTTCATTGCTGTAGGTTGACTCATGGTAGTGGTAAAAATGAAAAAGGTAATCAAAAGGAAACCTAAATCCACCATCGGTGTCAAATCGACACGCGTTGATAATTTTTTTCCTTTTTTGACCCCTGGTCCTTTCTTTTTATGTCCCCCGCCCGAGGTATCTAATTCTGCCATAGTAAATAGCTTTTAATTAGTTTATAATTTAGTTTTCCTGTTTCTCTCCACTCATCGATTTCTGGTACAACTCTGAACCTGCTGGTGCATTTTCAGGATTGGTTACCATTTGAAATTTCTGAATATTGTTTCTCTTAAATGCAGTAAGTACATTTTTAAATGCTGGGTACTTGGCAACGTTATCTCCTTTTAATAAGAGATCCATTTTGGTACCAGCATATGCTTCGTTTACTACTTGCATCCAAACGATCAATTCATTATCTGTACTATCCTTACATGGAATGCCAGGAAGTTGGTCTCCTTTTCTGTTTTCTTCAGAGAGGGCTAAGAAAGATTTTAACCCACCAAAAGAGGCGCCCACAAAGCTTGCACTCTTAAAAGCGGCTACGTCAATTCCTAAATTCTTTGTAGCATTTAAAGAATTAGCAATAGTTTCTCTCTTTTGCTTATCATCTATTGTAAGAAATACTTTGCCGTCTTTATCTATGGTAATTAATACAAAATCCTTGTTAGGAGCAACTTTGGAAGACACCGAACTTGGTGTAGTAACCGCTATTGCTTCAGAAGGCTTGAACTTAGTAGTTAAGATAAAGAAAGACAATAAAAGGAAGGCCACATCGCACATGGCTGTCATGTCGATGGTGGTACTCTTACGAGGTAATTTGGCTCTACCCATTGTATAGTCTTTTAAAATTTTAAGGATTTGACTCCTTAATTATTAATTAATATTTGTTACTACTATTTGTAGTTAGCTGCGAAGCTTTGAGTTAAAGTAAATCCAGACTCGTCAATACCATATGTAATTCCGTCAATTCTTGTAGTAAAGACGTTGTACATAATAATAGCGACAGCTGAAGTACCAATACCTAACGCTGTATTATACAAGGCCTCAGAGATACCTTGAGATAATTCACGTGCAGCTTCTCCACCACCTTCTTCTCCTAATTTAGAGAAAGAACGAATCATACCTAATACCGTACCGAACAAACCTAATAAGGTTGCTACCGATGCGATAGTTGATAAGAATACTAAATTCTTTTCTAACATAGGTAATTCCAAAGCGGTTGCTTCTTCAATTTCCTTTTGAATGTTTAATACTTTTTGATCGGTATCTAATTCAGTATTAGATATCATCTCTTTGTACTTAGTCAAACCAGACTTCATTACATTACCTACAGAACCTTTTTGCTTATCGCATTCTGCAATGGCTTTGTCTACTTCTTTGTTGGCTAATTGGAATTGTACTTTACGGATGAACTCAGTAATGTTACCATTTCCTGCTGCTTTTCTAATAGTTAATAATCTTTCAATTACGAAAGTTAAAACGATTAATAAGCTACCAATTAAAATAGGCACAACGATACCACCTTCATACATTTTTGTAAATGTACCTTTTGGTCCTTTGTGTGCAGGCCAGAATCCACCACTAGGGTCTGGGTTTGTAAAATTACTTGCGTTACCCAACACAAAACGCCAGATAACATAACCTGCTACGATACAAGCGATTGGTGCTAAAGTTGCAATCAAGTTACCGCCTTCTTGCGGCTGTGCTGTTTTCTTAGATGCAGCTGTTGCAGTTGATTTAATCTCAGCCATGATTCAATTGATTTTTGGTTTTAAATAAAAATTTATTAAAGAAATTATTCCTTGTAGCTATGTGTTAGATTCACTTAAATCTTTTCTCACTAGTTTCTAAGGGCTTACAAAATAAGTAATTTATTGGTTGAAACAAACTTAGTGTGTTAATTTTTAAAAAAATTATTTAAACTAACTCCCGTTGGCAAATTCAAGAAATATCCACATCTCATTAACAATACTGATAAAAATTTAATATGAAAAATCTCGAGCAATTACACATCTCAATGCCAGCATGAAGAAATGGGCTAAAAGAGGGTATTTCGCCCTCATTTTCAAGATAATAAGTTGATTTTAGGGCTATTCGTACCTAAGTGCATCTATGGGATTGAGGGCAGATGCTTTCATGGCAGGGTAAATTCCAGCAGCTAAACCCACCACTGAACATATTACAATTCCAATGACTACCCACATCCAAGGCACCACAAAGCCAGTATTTAAGACCAAGCTAAATATATTGCCCACGAGAACACCTAAAATAATACCAAAAATGGCGCCTAAAATACTAATCAAAATACTTTCAAATAAAAATTGACGACGCACGTCTTTTCTTTTACCACCAATGGCTTTTATCAATCCTACTTCTCTTGTTCTTTCACTCACCGCCACTAACATAATATTCATAAGACCAATCGCTGCTCCAATTAAAGTAATCATACCAATCGCACCTGCAGCACCGCTAATACCCGATAAAAATCCAATAAACATTTCAGCAAATTTATCACTCTTGTCAATCACAAAATTATCAGACTCTGAAGGAATTAATCTTCTTGCTTTTCTCATTTGATCGGTGGTTTCTCCAATGGCTGGATCCAATTCTGCCACATTATTGACCATAACGCCTAAAGAATAAGATGCAGATCCTTGATATTGTCTTACATTCTTTAAAGAAGAAATTACCACATCGTCTTGACGCATCATGGCGCTAGACCCTTTTGATTTTAATAAACCCAGCACACGATAAGGCTTGCCTTGTAATAAAATAACCTTGTCAATACATTTTTCAGGTCTACCTGGAAATAATTTGGCTGCTACATTAGAACCAATAATACAAACATTACGTCCAGTAGTTAAGTCTACATTATTAAAATTTCTTCCTTGTGTTAATGAATAGCCATTCACTGCAAGATAGTTTTCGTCTCCACCCATTAAAGAAATTTGCGGATTGGTTTTTCTATTCTTATAATGTAGTTCATTGTTGCCACCCATTCTTCTAGATATACTAACAGCCGCTCTATTAAATCCAAAATGTTCTTTGAAATAAATAGCTTCCTCAATTTTAATAGGCTTATCTAAATTTGATTTTTTTTCTTTTAAGCCTTTTTTTGTTTTAGAAAACTCATCACTGCGATCATTAGGTCCCATTCTCGCATTCATTTCTTTATATCTAACCACAAAGGCATTGGCCCCCATAAAAGAAAAGTTCTCTTTTAAACTTTGATTCATGGCAGAAATAGCAGTGATAATACCAATAAGTGCCATAATACCAAAGGCAATAATGGCCACGGTAATACCGGTTCTTAGCTTATTACTTTTTACAGTACGCCAAGCGAGCACAAAAGAATCCTGAATAGTCATTCTACTATATTTATGAAGCTTAAAGGTAGCACAGATTCCACAATATGGCCTTATTAGGCCTTATAAAATGAGGAACGGCTAAAAGTATAGATAATTGAATACTAATGAAGGGAATACACCTAGGATGAGCAGCAGAATGGCTATTACTAATAGCGCATAAGTATATTTCTTAGGAACTTCATTGATAGCTGGCTCCCCCGCTACAAAATACATGGCTTGCACTAATTTGAAATAATAATAAACACTTACGGCTGCAAATACAATAGCTATAATAATTAACCATAAGCCCGACCCTGCAGCGTAAAGCGCATTAAGCATATAATATTTAGCAAAGAAACCGCCCGTTAATGGAATACCTGCTAATGAGAATAAAAATATAGTGGTTACAAAGGCAAGTAATGGATTGGATTTAGCTAAACCATGAAAGGCTTCAAAACTATTTTCTTTCATTTTAATTAAGACCCCAAAAACACCCATCGTAGCTAATGAATAAACGACTGCATATAAGATAATACCCTCATTGGCAAAACTTGATTTACCATACAAGGCAAATAACATAAATCCTGCCTGTGCAATACTTGAATAAGCCAACATTCTTTTGACACTTCTTTGAAAAACAGCCACAATATTGCCTACTAATAAAGTAGCAATAATGACAAAGCTTATAATAAGTTCCCAAGAATGTCCTAATGCTTTTGCTTGGCTATTAAATACAGTAATGAACGCAATAAACCCAGCCGCTTTTACAATGGTAGCCATAAAAGAAGTGAATACTGTAGGTGCCCCATCATATACATCGGGTGTCCAAAAATGAAATGGTGCCGCAGACACTTTAAAGTTCATAGCTGCAAAAACAAGTAGTAAACCCGCGGACAATATCATTTGCTCTTGAGGCAGGCCAGTAGAGGGTTTAAGCACAGGTTCTACTAAATGAAAAGAACCTGTTGCGCCATATATAAAGGTAATGCCTAATAATAAAATGCCTGTTGAAAAAGAACCCATTAAAAAATATTTCAAAGCCGCTTCGTTGCTAAATAAGTTTTTCTTATCGGCGCCCGTTAAAATATATAATGGAATAGATAAAATTTCAATGCCAATAAATAACATTAATAAATTATCAAAAGAAGTTAGGATACTTGCTCCGCATAAAATAAAGAAAAGTAAAGCATAAAAATCGGCAGCCTGATTATTAAATTTAGTCATCTCCTCTCCGTTCAACCATATATAAATAAAGGTAAGGATGAAAAATAATGTATTCATGTATAAACCAAACCTAGTAAAAGCCAACATTCCCTTAGTATCATAATTAAAAACATACCATCCGTTCAACTGCGCCAAATTACTTAGTATCAAAACAAACATACCTACCAAGGCAATGCCTTGCTGTGTTTTTTGACTTTTGATGCCCCATGAACAAAACATCATGATGACACCTAAGAGAGTAGAAACAATAATTGCATTCATGTCTATTTCGTTTTATTATTTAGCCAATAATTGTTGTAAAGTATCGGATGTTAAAGTAAATAAGGGTTGAGGATAAACGCCTGTTACAAACACAATAATCAATAAAATGATTAATACCGCTTGGGCTGCTTTATTAGGAGCAGGCATGGCATTTATTTTTTCACTTATCTCGCCATAGGCTACTTTTTGTACCATATTCAAAGTATAAATGGCAGCGAGTACAATACTAATTCCTGCGAAGGCAGCTATCCAAGGGTTCAAACTAAATAAACCATTGAACATTAAAAATTCACCTACAAAGGCATTGGTTAATGGCATGGCTATATTCGCTAAAGCAAAACCCACTAATAAAATAGCGAGTGTTGGTTGCTTCTTAGCAAGGCCTCCCATTTGCTGCATCGATCTTGTTCCTGTTTGTTGCTCCAATATATCTGCAATAATCCATAATCCTAATACATTAATACCATGCGAGAATAATTGAATTAAGGCGCCTTGAATAGCAATACCCGTTCCAGTAAAAATAGCCGCGTTCATTAAACCTATATGTGCAATAGAAGAATAAGCAATTAGTCTTTTAATATCGTCTTGTCGAATAGCAATAAAAGAGGCATATAAAATACCTACTACCGATATAAATACAACCACATTGGTATGTGCTGCAAAAGCAACAGGGAATAAAGGCAATAACCATCTTAGTAAACCATATAAACCCATCTTCACCATTACCGCACTCATAACCATAGTCACCGCTGTTGGCGATTGCTCGTAAGTATCGGGTTGCCATGTATGTAAAGGAAAGATGGGCATTTTTATAGCAAAGGCTGTAAAGAATAAGGCAAAGGCAGTTATTTTTTGACCGTTTGTTAAATTCGCATGTATAAAGGATTGTATAGAAAAACTATGTTCTGCTGTATGGGCATTTACAAATAAAATGCCTATGAGCATAAACAAAGAACCTAAAAAAGTATAGATGAAAAATTTAAAGGTAATAGCAATTCTTTTTTCGCCACCCCAAATAGAACATAAAAAATAAAC
>CANCRC010000052.1 GCA_947380435.1 Chitinophagaceae bacterium | reverse complement strand
TTCAAGAAAAAATTACTGCGCTTGCTGAACAGTTGAACAAAGACTATGCAGGTAAAAGACCTATATTTTTATCGATACTCAATGGCTCTTTTTTATTCACTGCCGATTTATTTAAACAAATAACCATTGAAGCAGAAGTTTGCTTTATTAAACTAGCTTCTTATAAAGGAATGTCTTCTTCAGGCAATGTTATTACCGCCATTGGCCTAGAAGCCAATGTAAGTGGAAGAGACATTATTATTTTAGAAGATATTATTGATACAGGCAAAACCCTACACCACTATTTACCACAACTACTTTCAAGTAGCCCTGCCTCTGTTAAAGTAGCTGTACTATTAAATAAAAAAGAGGCTTTGCAATTTCCTGTACAAGTAGACTATACTTGTTTTGAGATACCCAATAAATTTGTAGTAGGCTATGGCCTTGACTATGATGGACTAGGTAGAAACTCAAAAGATATCTACCAATTAAAATAAAATTACTTGATTGGCTTTGGCTGGAAATTAGGGCTTTCTTGCATCTTCTCTAAAATAGCCTTCTCCTCTGCACTTACTTGTTGTGGTGTCCAAACATGCACATTAATTAGTTGATCTCCTTTCGCGTAGCCTTGTACTTCTGGAAAACCCTTGCCTTTTAATCTGAATACTTTTCCACTTTGCGTACCTGGTGGAATTTTAATTTTTGCTCTAGCATCAATGGTAGGTACTTCTATACTTGTTCCAAATACCGCATCAGGTATGGTAATATATAAATCAAATGAAACATTTAATCCATCTCTATGTAAGCTCTCATGTGCTTCTTCTTCAATCATGATAATTAAATCTCCTGAGCTTCCACCCCTTTCACCTGCATTCCCTTTTCCAGACATACTTAATTGCATTCCATCTTGTACACCCCCTGGAATATCTATTGAAATAGTTTCTTCTCCGTATACACGGCCTTCTCCTTTACAAGGAGCACATTTAGCAGTAACTGTATTGCCTTCTCCATTACAAGTAGGACAAGTATTCACCGTTTGCATTTGTCCTAAAAAAGTGTTGGTGACTCTTTTTACTTGACCAGAACCATTACAAGTACCGCAGGTTTGAACACTATTTTTATCTTTTGCACCATTGCCTCCGCAAGTAGTACATAAAACATGTTTTTTTACTTTTACTTGTTTATTCGCACCATTTGCAATTTCTTCAAAGTTCATCTTAAGTTTAATTCTTAAGTTGCTTCCTCTTTGTCCTCTTGATCTTGAAGACCTTGAACGACTTCCTCCTCCGCCAAAAAATCCACCAAACATATCTTCTCCAAATACATCTCCAAATTGACTAAATATATCATTCATGTCCATTCCACCACCACTAAATCCTCCACCACCTCCAGCACCTGGACTAAATGCTGCATGTCCAAATCGATCATACTTTGCTTTCTTATCCGCATCACTCAATACTTCATAAGCAGAAGCTGCTTCTTTGAATTTTTCTTCCGCTGCTTTATCGCCCGGATTTCTATCTGGGTGAAATTGCATAGCTACTTTACGGTATGCTTTTTTAATTTCATCCGTTGACGCAGATTTCGTGACACCTAATACTTCGTAATAATCTCTTTTTGACATAGTCGATTTTTATTTGCCTACCACTACTTTTGCGAAGCGGATAATTTTATCATTTAAGAAATAACCTTTTGTAATTTCATCCACTACTTTACCTTTTTGTTTGTTATCGGTAACAGGTATTTCTGTAATGGCTTCATGTAATTCAACATTAAAATCTTTGTGTAAACTTTCCATAGGAGTAACTCCTTTAGATTGTAAAGTAGATCTCACTTTATTAAACACTAATTGAATACCTTCTTTTTGTAGGGAAATATCGTCTGAGCTATTCAATTGCTTTTCTGCTCTATCACAATCGTCCATTACTTCCAACATGGAAACAATCACGTCTTTTCCAGCTGTTTGTATTAAGTCTAATCTCTCCTTAGCAGTCCTTCTTCTAAAGTTCTCAAACTCTGCCATTAAACGCAAGTATTTATCCTTTTGGTCGGCTAAATCGGCCTTTAGTTGGTCTAATTCACTTAAGGGCGCCTCTTCCACTTCAGGTGTAGTTTCAGGGCTGTTTTCAGCCTCATTTTGAGCAGGAATGGTTTGATCCGAGGTTTCCATTTCTTTGTCTTCCATAGTTTTCATATTGTTACAAATATCTCCCAAAAATATTGCCAAATCAAGAAATAGAGCAAAATTGACAGAAATAGACCTAAAATAGGCACAAGTTGTCACTCATTTGGGCGCTATATTTGTGCCATGACAAAGGTGTATTTAAACAAGAAAATTAACCCCAGAATTGCACTAGGCCACCCCTGGATTTACAATAACGAAGTTGACCGAATTGCTGGGCCTATAGAACCTGGAGATATTGTGGAAGTATACTTCTTTGATGGCCAATTAGCAGGCAGGGGTTATATCAATCCCAATTCTCAGATTATTATTCGATTACTTACCCGAAAAAGAGAAGAAATTGATGCTCCATTTTTCTATGAGAAAATTAAAACAGCTTGGGCCTATAGACAACAATTGGGCTATACGGAGAACTGCCGATTAGTATTTGGAGAGGCCGATGGATTACCTGCTTTAATTATTGATAAATTCAATGACTATTTTGTTTTGCAAACTTTATCCTTAGGTATTGATATTTGGAAACCAGCCATTGTAGATGCACTACAAAAAATATTTACTCCTAAAGGAATTTACGAAAGAAATGATGTGCCTGTTAGAGAATTAGAAGGACTCACGCAAGTAAAAGATTTTTTAACAGCGCCCTTCCCTACTGAAATTATTATTAAGGAAAATGATTTGCAATTTTATGTAAATATTGAAACAGGACAGAAGACTGGCTATTTTTTAGACCAACAAGATAACAGAAGAGCCATAAAAGATATTGTAAAAGGAGCCGATGTATTAGGCGCCTTTACTTATACGGGTACTTTTGAAATACATGCTGCACATTATGGCGCAAAGTCGGTATTAGGTATTGATATTTCAGAAGGCGCCGTTGCACAGGCCAATAAAAATGCTGTTTTAAACAAGTTAGATCATATAGTAAAGTTTGAAGCCATGAATGCATTTGATGTATTAAAAAAATGGGGCAAAGAAGGCAGAAAATATGATGTAGTAATGTTAGACCCTCCTGCTTTCACAAAAAGCAGAAACAATATAGATAAAGCCGTTACGGGTTATAAAGAAATTAATTTAAGAGGCATGCAAATGCTACGCAATGGGGGCTTTTTGGTGACATCAAGTTGCACGAATTTAGTAAGCCCTGAATTATTTTTAGAGACCATTCAAATGGCTGCCTGGGATGCTAAGAAAAGAATACGCCAAGTAACTTATCATTCACAGTCTAGCGACCACCCTATTATATGGGGTATGGAAAATACACACTATTTAAAGTTTTTGATTGTAGAAGTTTGCGATCGATAATTTTATATTCTATAAAAATTAATACGAACCAAAAAGGGTCCCGATAAATCGGGACCCTTTTTAAAAATCATTAGAGGTCATAGTTGTTAGGGCTTATATTTTATAAAGCCCTAACAATTAGCAAGAAGCAATGTTTCAGTTCAATTTATTTAAAGTAGTTTGAATGGCTTCAAAATTAGGTAAGTCACCAGGGGTTGCACAAATTTCTTCGTATTGAATAATACCGTCTTTGTCTACTACAAATGCTGCACGCTTACTTACACCTTGCATTTCAAAAGCAGGGAATACATCGTACTTCACACCATAATCAGCTATAGCTGTTTTATTAAAATCGCTCAATAAAGAGAAATTTAATTTTTGCTCTTCTTTGAATTTACCTAAAGTAAATAAAGAGTCTACAGAAATACCTAAAACCACTGCATTAGCAGTATTGTAGGTTCCGATATTATCTCTGATGCTGCATAATTCTGCAGTACAAACGCCTGTAAAAGCTAAAGGGAAAAATAAGACTACTACATTTTTACCTTTATAGTCTGCTAAGTTTACCGCTTTTTTCTCTGTATCAAAAAGTGTAAATGCCGGTGCTGGTTTACCCATTAAATTGCTCATGTTTATTTTATTTTTATTGTTTTAATGCTAAGGACACAAAAGTAAAATTCTTTACTGAATTCTAGTTTAATGCCTATATTATTATATTATTTTTTTTCTCTTTTCGAAAGCTCATTGACCGAATCCATTAATTCTTTAAATTCAATGGGATGCCTTTGTAAATAATCGATGGTATTGTAAAATTCGACCCTGTCTACCTTATTTAAATCGAATATTTGCTGGTAAAATTCAATGTTTTTTTTGTCAGCTTTCCAAGTGCTGTCTACCACAGACACCCGGGTATAATACTCATCCGCTTGCATGAGTTGCCAAACCACCCTTTGCATGGTTTTCATATCAACGCGTTTATTCTTAGCTGCTGGTGTCGAACAGCCCAATAAAATGCAAGAAAGTATAATTAACTTTTTCATTCTAGTTTTTCTTTATACTTGTTAATATTAGCAATATCTAAAGAAGATAAAGTAGTGAGTAGTTGTTTTCTAGTGGCCTTATCCGATTTATTAAAAATGCCTACAATTTCAGAAAACTTTGCCTGCATGATAATAGGAATAAGCATACCACTCACAGCACCCTCGTTCATCTCTTGCAAATTAATTAATGCATTTAAAATAGTTGTTTTAGCTAGTACAGGTTTATCTGCGAGTTGATCTAATCCTTCTCTATAATAACTATAGAGTATATCATGCATTCTATCATTACCACTTTTTGTTAAGTTATCTATTAAAATATATCTATTCCTTTGTCCATCATAACTTTTCCAACCACTAATGCCACTACCTTCTGGTGCATTGAATACAATATTGAGTGCTTTATTAAAATAAGGCATGCCTGCTTTAGGCGCAAAGGAATCATAGTCTAGACCAAGTATAACATAAATATAATAAGCTAGTGTAGCGGTTAAGTTAGACTCTAAGGGATCCGCTCCTTGAATTCTATTTTCATTAAATTCAATAGGCTGAGAAAGCTGGTACTTGAAAGTAAATTTAGCATCCTGCATATTTAAAACAGAACTACTATAGCTTGCATTGTAAATAGGTCTATTGGAAACAACACTTAATTTGGCATCGTACACGCCTGGCGATATAACAGATTCAATAGTAATATAAAAGCTACAATCAATTTTTTCTTCATTGGAAAAGGCGTCATTGGACCACTTTCTTTGATTGATGAAATCTTTTAATTGAGTTTGTAATTGTGGAAATATTTTGGAATCGACTTGGTTGTCTACTTTACTTGATTGAATAGTGATAGAGGCAGCTAATTCTTGCGCATACAATGATGACGTAAAAACTATACAAACAGCAATGGTAAATAATAATTTTTTAAACATGGCCTACTCTATTTAACCCTAAAATACAAAAACGTCCCGATACCTCAATAGTTTCGGGACGTTTTAATATAGTAAATA
Organism: Chitinophagaceae bacterium; assembly: GCA_947380435.1. Classification (GTDB taxonomy): domain Bacteria; phylum Bacteroidota; class Bacteroidia; order Chitinophagales; family Chitinophagaceae; genus Sediminibacterium. The sequence goes on along the minus strand of CANCRC010000052.1, from coordinate 7,333 downwards.
CAAATACTAACGGAATAAATCGGTTTCTTCGTTTTTACGGTAATATATCTTGTCATCAATGAATTCAGCAGTTGCTAAAATAGCAGGATTTGGCATTCGCTCATAAGCCTTAGAGATTTCAATTTGCTCTTTATTCTCATGAATTTCTTCTAAGCTATCGGTATGACTAGCAAACTCTTCTAATTTACTGTGCAATTCTTCTCTTACAGAAATGCTAATTTGATTGGCTCTTTTAGAGATAATTGAGATAGACTCATACAAGTTACCTGTCTTAGCTTTTAAAGCTTTCAAACTTTTTGTTTCTACAACAGAAGGGGTGTTCGCACCCATATTTCTTCTTAGTTTACTCATTTTATTAATTTTAAAAAATTATCAGTTTGTTTCTTTATTTTTTTCGCTTCAGCCAATAATGGACTGTCGCTGTAACGATCTACAAAATCATTGTACTCTACTACTACTTTTTCAAACCTTTCTTTTTGCTTATCTACAAAACTGTTTTCAGCAAATTGATAATAAGCTTTTAAAGTAAGTAATTTGTACTTATCTGCATTTTTTGAATCAGGGTAACCATCAGACAATAAACCATAAGAAATAGCCGCTGCTCTGTAAAGTGCAAGGTCTGAATACAAAGTAGCTGTTTTAAAATCTTTCAATTCTAATTTGGCTCTTGAAGCATCAATTACTTCAGTGGCATCTTTCACTCTTGTACTTGCAGGATGCCCATCAATAAATTGTTGCATTAATTGAATGGTTCTATTCGTAGTGGTTTGGTCTAACTCTGCTTTAGGTGAACGCTTAAAATATGTATAAGCTCTTAAATAATCCACTTCTTCCGTTCTTGGACTATTTGGGAAATACTCGACAAAAGTTTTAAATAAATTCTCTGCGTTCTCATAGTCCTTATCGAAGTAATAAGAGTTCGCAAATTTTAAATATAATTCTTCGTATCTAGGTGTTCCTTTCACAAAAGGCATTACCGATTCAAAGAGCTGCTGTGCGTTAGAATACTTCTTTTGTAAAAAATAACTTTCGGCCATTTTTACCTTAAAATCGGTATCCTTATTCTTTAAAATTTTTTGGAATTTTGAAGTACAAGACGACAAGGCCAAAACAATACAAAAAGCTACTAATATTCTATTCATACAGGGATGCAAAATTAACTAATAATCCTCAATTTATGACTAAAATAGTCCAAATTGGAGGCTGTCGCGTTAAGATTATTATAAAAAAAGCCCCGGATAGCATCGCTAAACGGGGCTATATCAATTACTTAGACTAGATTAAGCGTCCTTACCAGCCGCTTTATCATCATCCATTTTAGCTCTAATTTCAGCCAAAGCACCTAAGTCACCTAAAGTAGATTTCTCCACCTTAGCTTGGATAGTTTTAACGGCTTTTTTAGTCTTCTCCGTTTCCACTTTCGCTTCTTTCTTAGCTACTTCTTTTTCTTCAGTGATAGCTTGCTCCCAAATTCTAGCATGGCTTACTACAATACGCTTTTCATTACGATCAAATTCGATCACCATGAATTTCGCTGTTTCTTCCGCTTGAACTTGTTTACCATCTTCTTTTGCTAGATGACGGTTAGGTGCAAAACCTTCAAGGCCATGTGGCAATTGTACAATAGCACCTTTCTCATCCTTACGGATAATAGTACCATCATGAATAGAACCTATTGCAAAAGTTTCTTCTAATGCATTCCAAGGATCTTCTTCTAATTGCTTATGTCCTAATTGTAATTTTCTATTTTCTTTATCAATGTTCAAAATTTTGATATCGATTGACTCTCCTACTTTCACATACTCAGAAGGGTGATTGAAACGCTTCAACCAGCTTAAGTCGCTGATGTGAATCATTCCACCAATGCCTGATTCTAATTCAATAAACACACCGTAAGGAGTGATATTTTTTACAAGCCCTTTGTGTTTGCTTTGTTCTGGGAATTTATTATCGATAGAGCTCCAAGGATCTTGAGACATTTGTTTAATACTCAAGCTCATCTTACGCGCATCTTTATCTAAGGTTACCACTTTCGCTTCATGCTCATCTCCTAATTTGAAGAATTCTTTTGCATTGATTGGCGTGTTGGCCCAAGTAATTTCAGATACGTGTACAAGTCCTTCAACACCTGGTTGAATTTCTAAGAAAGCACCGTAGTCTTCAATGTTAACTACTTTACCTTTTACAACACTACCTTCTAATAATACTTGTGGTAATACATCCCAAGGGTGTGGAGTTAATTGTTTTAAACCTAAGCTGATACGTTTTTTGTCATCATCAAAGTCTAATACAACCACTTGAATTTTTTGGTCTAATTTAACCACCTCACTTGGGTGAGAAATTCTACCCCAAGAGATATCCGTGATATATAATAAACCATCTAATCCACCTAAGTCCATGAATGCACCGAAGTCTGTGATGTTTTTCACCACACCTTCTAATACTTGACCTTTCTCTAATTTACTCATGATCTCTGCACGTTGTGCTTCGATATCGCTTTCAATTAATGCTTTATGTGATACAACGGCATTCTTAATAGTTTCGTTAATCTTCACTACTTTAAATTCCATTGTCTTACCTACGAATTGATCATAATCTGTAACTGGTTTCACATCAATTTGAGAACCTGGTAAGAAAGTTTCCATACCAAATACATCAACGATTAAACCACCTTTAGTTTTGCTAGTTACTAAACCAGTAACTACTTCACCAGTTTTATGTACTTCCATAATTCTTTCCCAAGCACGGTATATACGAGCAGACTTACGGCTTAAGTGAAGATTACCATCACGGTCTTCTTTTTCTACTACCATTACCTCAACTGTATCACCAGTCTTTACACCATTGGTGTCACGGAATTCATTCAATGAAACTAGACCATCACTCTTAAAACCAATGTTTACTACCACATCTGTTTTAGTTAAAGCAACTACTAATCCATTCATAATTTCTCCATCAGAAATTTGTACGAAAGTGCCATCATACACTTTATCATACTTTACTCTTTCAGCTTCTGCATAATGACTAACGTTACGTTTGTCAACGCTCCAATCAAAATCGTCATGCGCTGTAATAATTTGTTCAGGTGCTTTTGGTGTCGCAGTTGCTTCAACAGCTGTAGCGCCGTCGAATTCCTGTGCGTCTGCGTTTAGGTTTTTAATAAATAATCTCATATAAAATCCGGTGTTTTTGAACCGGACGGCAAAGGTAGGAAAAAACCAATAAAATAGCCCTAAAAAAGGCTAAAAAATACAGAATTTAATAGTTCTAAATTATTGATATTCAATAGCATTGATCATGATAAATGAAAAAGGAACTGGAAACTTCAGAATAGGCGAAATGGCTTAAACCATCTGCCCCATATGTTGGGCTGCAATCCAGCCAGAAGTCCATGCATGTTGGAAATTAAAACCGCCCGTAATGCCATCTACATCCATCATTTCGCCGGCAAAATGTAAGCCTGGAATAAGTTTGCTTTCCATGGTACTTGCTTCTATATCGGATAAGTCTACCCCGCCGCAGGTAACAAACTCTTCTTTAAAAGTGGTTTTCCCTTTTATAGGTAAAGTAGTTCTCACTAATTGCTGTATGAGTACTTGTTGTTGCGTCGATTTTAAATCGGCCCATTTTGTATTGTTCGCAATAGCTGCTTGTTCTAAAAAATATTGCCATAAACGATTGGGTAAATTGAATGGATTTTTTCCACCCATTTCTCTTTTACCAAAATCTAATCTGAAATTGATCCATTCCATTTTTAAACTTTGCTCTGTATAAGTGGGTATCCAATTAATAGCAATTTGTCCTTCGTAATTCACTGCTGCCATTTCTCTTGCACACCATGCCGATAATTTAATAGATGCAGGACCACTCATACCCCAATGCGTTATTAATAAAGGACCTTTTTCAATATGTTTATTACCCACCCATTGAATACTTGCATTGTCCACCGACACACCCATTAAGTTTGTGATAGATTTTTCAGTAGTATTAAATGTAAATAAAGAAGGGACAGGTTCAACAATACTATGTCCGAAACGTTTTAACCAATCGAATGCATTTGCTTTCAACATGCCACCAGTAGCTATACAAATTGCGTCAGCATTTATTTTTGTATTATTTGAAAGCGAAATGATAAAGCCAGCATTTTGCTTCACAATATCTACTACTTCATGATTTAATAAAACTTGAATTTTATATTCTTTTACTTTGTTAAGCAAGCATTCTATAATGGTCTCGGAATTATTAGTAGTGGGAAACATTCTGCCATCTTTTTCAGTATGTAAAGTCACCCCATTTTTAGCAAACCATGCAATGGTATTTTTTGTAGCGAATTGATAGAAGGCTTTTTTTAAAAAGCGGCTTCCTCTTGGATACTTCGTCAATAAGGTATCTACATCAGGACAGGCATGCGTTACATTACAACGGCCGCCCCCACTCACTTTCACCTTCGATAAAATTTTGGTAGTCTTTTCTAGAATAGAAATTTCCCAATCGGGATGTAACTCAGCAATTTGAATAGCAGAAAAAAAACCAGCTGCACCTCCCCCTATGACAACTATTTTTTTCTTTTTCATTCCAAATTTTTTATATAGAATTATGTTCTGAAATTAAAAACTAAATAAGTTCATTCGCTTTTTATAAAAACTTAATAATAAGATGTATTCAAATTACTATTTGCTTTTTCTGCTGCTTCAATAATAGAAAAATCGGATAAAATAAGCGCTTCTTTATTCTTCACACATACATCATGTTCAAAATGAACCGATGCTTTCCCGTCCTGTGTTTTGACTGTCCATCCATCCTCTTCTGTAAAAACTTTATGCGTGCCTAAATTAATCATGGGCTCAATAGCGAGCACCAAGTTCTCTTTCATTTTAAGTCCTGTTCCTCTTTTGCCATAATTAGGCACTTGTGGGTCTTCGTGTAAACTTTTACCTAGTCCATGTCCTACTAATTCTCTTACTACACCATAACCATGTAATTTTTCGGTATGCTCTTGAATAGCAAAACCAATATCTCCCACTCTATTATTGACAATGGCTTTTTCAATGCCTTTATATAATGACTCCTTCGTCACTTTTACTAATTGCAATAGTTCAGGAGCTACTTCTCCAATGATAAAAGTATAGGCGTGGTCTCCATGCCAACCATTTAATACTACTCCTAAATCAATGGAAACAATATCCCCTTCTTTCAATGCAGTTTTATTGGGAAAGCCATGTACCACTACATCATTCACAGAAGCACAAATATTATGCGGATAACCATGATAATTATAAAATGATAATGTAGCCTTATGGTCTTTTACATATTGCATACAGAACTGATCTATGTCTAAAGTAGTCATACCAGGTTTTAACTGAGCTGCTACTTGCGACAAAGTTTTGCTTACTAGTAAAGCAGCCTCCTTCATTAATTGAACTTGTTCTTCAGTTTTTGTATAAACCATAATTCCTTTTATCTTATAAATAAACAAACCTGTCGTTTAAAAGACAGGTTCGTAAATATAAATATTTAATTAGTACCTTTTAAACTATATAGTCGAATTCGTAATAGGTGTTCTTCCTTGGATACGACCAGTATTCATTAATCCATCGTATTGACGCATTAATAAATGTGTTTCAATTTGTTGTAATGTATCTAAGATAACCCCTACCATAATTAACAATGATGTTCCTCCGAAGAAAGTACTGAAACCTTGTGTCACACCTAATTTTTGCGCGAAGCCAGGCAAGATACCTACTAAGGCTAATAAGATGGCACCAGGTAAAGTAATTTTATCCATTACTGCACCAATATAATCGGTAGTAGGTTGACCTGGTTTAACACCTGGTACAAAACCATTATTACGTTTAAGGTCTTCAGAGATTTGTTTTGGATTAAAGATTAACGCTGTATATAAGAACGTAAATCCAATAACCATTACAGAATAAATTAACATATACCATACGTTACTATGGTCGTTGAATATTCTTACAATACCTTGAGCAGAATCGATATTCGTGAAAGAAACTAAAGTTGGTAAGAACATGATTGCTTGCGCAAAGATGATTGGCATTACACCAGCACTGTTTACTTTAACAGGTAAAAATTGACGTGCACCACCCACTTGAGAACCACCAATGATTTGTTTTGCATAAGTAACAGGTATTTTACGAACACCTTGTACAAGTACAATTAAACCCATAATGATAGTTACTAAAATAGCTACCTCAATTAAGAATATTAATAAACCACCACCGCCTTTTTGGCTTTTAGAACTGAATTCTAAAATAAGTGATTGTGGTAAACGACCTAAGATACCCACCATGATAATAATAGATGTACCATTACCTAAACCTTTATCTTGAATTTTTTCACCTAACCACATTACAAATAATGTACCAGCAGTTAAAGTAATAACAGTAGATAACCAGAAGAAAGGTTTGAAGGCAGGAATAAGTGCATCTGCATATCCTGGACTATTTAAATAAGCAACATATGCACCCGCTTGGAAAGCAGTTACAATAACTGTTAAATAACGAGTCCATTGATTAATTTTATTACGACCACTCTCTCCTTCTTTTTGAACTTTTTGTAGTTGAGGAACCAAGATGGTCATTAATTGCATGAAGATAGAAGCAGAAATATAAGGCATGATACCTAATGCTAAAACAGATGCTTGCGAAAACGCACCACCTGCAAACATGTCAAAAATACCCAATAAGCCATTGCTTTTTCCAGATTTTTGAGCAGCTTCAATTGCCAAAGGATTAATACCTGGCAATGTAATTTGCGCACCAATACGGTAGGTTAATACTAAAGCTAAAGTGACAAGAATTTTACTTCTTAAGTCGGTAATAGCCCAGATATTTTTTAAAGTATCAAGTAATTTTTTCATCAGTGTTTAATTATTGTCCAAAAAGCACTTTTCAAATTAAAAAGACGCCCATTAGCACGTCTCGAATATACAGAAATATTAGATAATTTCAATGGTTCCGCCTGCTGCAACAATCGCTTCTTGAGCTTTCTTACTAGCTGCGTTTACTCTGAAATTGATCTTTGTTTTCAATTCTCCGTTCGCTAACAGTTTTACCAAGTCGGTACGTGCTATCAAACTATTCATGTATAAGTTTTCTGGAGTAATTTCTTTGAAACCGTATTTCTCGATTAATTGGTCTAATTGACCTAAGTTGAATACAACGTATTCGATTCTATTGATGTTCTTAAATCCACGTTTTGGAACTCTACGTTGGATAGGCATTTGACCACCTTCGTGTGCCATTTTGCTTTTGTAACCAGCACGAGACTGACCACCTTTGTTACCTTTTGTAGAAGTACCACCTTTACCAGA
>CANCRC010000051.1 GCA_947380435.1 Chitinophagaceae bacterium | reverse complement strand
TAATATAAACTAATTCTCATTACTTAATGTAAAGCATCCAACATTTAAAGCATCATTCAATGAAAAACTGGAAAGTAAAATTTTCGTCTCAAACAGTATCTTTTTTCTTAGAGGGTAAGTTTGCTGCCATACCTAATATGGTAGACAAGTCGAATGCTTTTTACATTACAGATGAAAATGTATATGCTTTATACCAAAAAAAGTTTAAAGGAAAGAAGACCATTGTCATTCCTGCTGGTGAAGAACATAAGCAGCAAGCTACCGTAGATTTTATCATTGAAGCCTTAGTTAATTTAGGCGCCACAAGAGAGGCGGTATTAATTGGTGTGGGCGGCGGTGTGGTAACTGATATGGTAGGTTATGTGGCGGGGGTTTACATGCGAGGAGTAGCTGTAGGTTTTGTACCGACTACTATACTTGCCATGGTAGACGCTTCTATTGGAGGTAAGAATGGAATTGATTTAGGTATATATAAAAATATGGTGGGCTTAATAAGACAACCTTCTTTTTTAGTATACGATACAGATTTTTTAAAAACCTTACCCAAGCACCAGTGGGAAAATGGATTTGCTGAAATTATTAAACATGCTGCTATTAAAGATGCAGCCATGATGAAGGCTTTAGCAAGTCATGATCTTTCTTATTATCAGAAAAATATAAAAGCCTTACAGCTTTTAATAGAAAAAAATGTACAGATAAAAGTGAAAGTGGTACAAAAGGACGAGTTTGAAAAAGGCGATCGTAAGTTGCTGAACTTTGGACATACCCTTGGACATGCCATTGAAAACCAACATGCATTATTGCATGGACATGCTATTAGTATTGGGATGGTCTATGCTGCTAAAATTTCTCAAGTGCTAGAAGGCTTTAAGGATGCTGGCTTGTTGGTAGATACTTTGAAAAAATACGGACTACCTACAAGTATGCGATTCGATATAAATGAAGCTATGCAAGTCATGCAGAAGGATAAGAAAAAAGCTACTACAGGTATGCAATATGTGCTTTTACAAAAAATGGGTAAGGCTGTGTATCAAACGGTACCCATGAAATCATTAGAAAAATTAATAAAATTGTATTCTTAAGATGGTTGCGATAGTTCATCCAAGTAAACTAAGTGGTTCACAAATAGCACCAGCCAGCAAAAGCTCTATGCAAAGAGCATGCGCTGCATCATTAATACATGTTGGAAAAACTATTATATATAATCCTGGTCACTCTAATGACGATTTAGCAGCCTTGGATGTTATTCAGAAATTAGGAGCGCTTGTTGAAATAGATAAAGCACCTAATGAAAATGGAAATGCAGGTAGCATAGTAGTGAACTCTAATGGCGTAAAACCTATTGGTCCTTCAATGAACTGTGGGGAAAGTGGTTTGGGTATTCGAATGTTTACACCCATTGCAGCATTAAGCCATGAATTAATTAGTATTGAAGGTAAAGGAAGCTTGGTGAAAAGACCCATGCATTTTTTTGATGAAATATTACCCTTGGTGGGCGTTAAAGTAAAGTCGCAAAAAGGTTTTTTACCTATTGAAATTCAAGGTCCTTTAGTTCCTGCAAATATTACCATTGATGGTTCTTTAAGTTCTCAATTTTTAACAGGCATGTTAATGGCTTATGCGGCTACTGAAAAGCAGGATGTTGAAATAAAAGTACTAGACTTAAAAAGCAAACCCTACATTGATTTAACCTTAGCCGTTTTAAATGCCTTTGGTTGGAAAGTAGAACATACGAACTATGAAAGCTTCCGTTTTTTAGCGCATGCCCCTTTAGAACCTGTTATTGAATATACAGTGGAAGGCGATTGGAGTGGAGCTGCATTTTTATTAGTAGCTGGTGCCATTGCTGGTCCCATAAAACTGAAAGGTTTACAATTAAATTCTACACAGGCCGATAAAAAAATAATGGAGGCGCTGCTTAGTGCAAAGGCCAATATGAAGCAAGAGGAAGATGGAATTTTGATAGGGCCTTCGGCTGATGTTTCAAGTCATAACGCTAATAATAACTCTTATAATAACTCTTATAATAATTCAAACCATTCTAATGTTTACTCTAATGGTTTAATTGCATTTGAATTTGATGCCACTGATTGTCCTGATTTATTTCCTCCACTAGTGGCACTTGCAAGTGTATGTAATGGGGTTACTAAAATAAAAGGCGTAAGCAGACTAGCGCATAAAGAAAGTGATAGAGGACTTACCTTGCAAACTGAATTTGCAAAAATGGGCGTTAAAATTGATTTACTAGGAGATGAGATGCTTATTTATGGTGGAGCTACTATTCAATCAACTACTGTTTTCTCACAACATGATCATCGAATAGCCATGGCATGCGGAGTAGCTGCATTAGTAGCGAACGGACCCATTGAAATAACAGAGGCAGAAGCGATTAATAAATCTTATACCGATTTCTTTACCCATTTGCAAGAACTGGGTGCAAAAGTTGATATACAATAAATTTCTTATCTTGTAATAACGAATTAAAGACATGAACAAATTTGGAACCTTATTTACTGTACAAATTTTTGGCGAATCGCATGGTGCCTGTGTGGGCATTACGATAGATGGTTGCCCAGCGGGTTTACCACTACAAACAACTGATTTTGTGGAGGATATGGAGCGTCGCAAAGGGGGAAAACAAAAAGGAACAACACCGCGTCAAGAAGATGATATTCCTTTATTCAAAGCGGGCTTATTCAATGATATGACCACAGGAGCACCTATCATGATGCTTTTTGAAAATAACAATACTAGAAGCGGTGATTATGAAAAGCAACGTGCTGTTCCAAGACCAGGTCATGCCGATTTTACAGCACATCATAAATTTGGTGGCTTTGAAGATTATAGAGGAGGAGGACATTTCAGTGGTAGGCTAACAGCTGCCTTAGTGGGTGCAGGCGTGGTGGCTAAGAAATTATTAAATGCAGGTAAAGTAGAAGAAAAAATTAAAGTAGAAGCCACTATTATAAGTATAGCAGGAGAATCAGATATTGAAAAAGGAATACAGAAAGCTATAGAGCAGAAAGATAGTGTGGGTGGTATAGTAGAATGTGTAGTGAAAGGATTGCCCCTTGGACTCGGAGAACATTTTTTTAATTCTGTGGAGTCTTTAATTAGCCATGCTGTATTTGCAATACCTGCTATTCGCGGTATTGAATTTGGAACAGGCTTTGCAGCTGCTTCTATGTTTGGTGTAGATCATAACGATGCCATTGTAGATGCCTCTGGTAAAACAAAAACAAATCATGCCGGTGGTGTGGTGGGTGGTTATACAAACGGGAATGATTTAGTATTTAGAATTGCAGTAAAACCTACTTCTTCAACACCCAAAGAACAAATTACGCTTAATTGGGAGACCAATGAGCAAGAAACATTTTCAGTAAAAGGAAGACATGATTTATGCATTGCACTCAGAGTGCCGGTGGTACTCGAAGCAGTTACTGCTATTGTGCTTGCAGATTTAATGTTAATAGATCAAAAAATTCCTAGAATCATTAAAAAATAATTATTTATGGAAAGCGAATATATATACCATGTCACTACGTTGAAAGAGTGGGAAGCCGCTAAAATAAAAAACGAGTACACACCTGCTGGTTATGAGCAGGATGGTTTTATACACTGTTCTATTGAAAAACAAATCCCTGGTGTATTAGACCGTTTTTATAAAGGTCAAACAGGCTTGGTGAAATTAAAAATAGAAAAAGAAAAAGTGCAAAGACCTGTGCTTTTTGAATTAGCACTGGACCTAGATGAATTGTTTCCACATATTTATGGGGCATTAAATTTAGACAGTGTAGTGGAAGTAACTGCTATTAGCTAATTATATATAAAGCTAATTGTATATAAATATATTATAAAACTTAGTTTTTCAAAGTTTTTATAAAGAATACTCTATGAATATTAAATTAAGCTACTTATTTATTTTAGTATTCCCTCTACTTGCCATTACACAAGGTTTTGCTCAAAAAATTTATCCTACTAGTTTAACCACCATTAACTATTTGGATAGTGCTGCTGTAAAAAAATACCATAAAAAAATTGATACGCACCGTATTAAGATAGAGTTAAATCATATTACGGGTATTGCTAGTTTTTATAGTGCTAACTTAGATGGCACTTTAACCTCAACAGGTGAAACTTTTAAAAATAGCAAGTATACAGCTGCATGTAATTTGTATAAATTAAATACACTAGTGCGTGTAACCAATATGAGAAATGGACGAAACGTACTTGTGAGAATTAACGACCGTATGCATCCTGGTATGTTAAAATTGGGTAGGGTAATAGACCTTAGTGCTATAGCTGCTAAAAAATTACATTTAAGTTCAAAAGGAATAGTCAAAGTAGCCTTAGATGCTGTAGGGAATTCAAAAATCAACCCTAAAAAACAGTAGACTCATCAAGGATAATCTTAAATTTACAATATTAAAATATTTCTTAATAAAAGCTTCTTAATAATATACTTCTTAGTAAAATGCTCCATCATATGAAAAAAATAATCGTATTTATTCTTGCCTCTGTATTTAGCTTGTCAGTGATGGGTCAAGATACAGCAACTATTAAACCCGCTGCTATTGCTTTTAAAATGGGCTTGTTTAACTTTAAAAAAACACCCATTACCGATAATGCTAGTGAAACAGTATTGCAAGGAGGTTTACAATACTTTAAAGGTATTACGCAGCATTTAGATTTAATGTTAAATCTAGATTTCGCCAATTTAAAATATCCATTTTATACTTCTTCTAAAATTGCAATTCCTACAACCAACCAAATGTATACGGCATTAGATGCCAGCCTTAATTATAAGCTCTTGACAGATGAAAATAAATTAGTGCCTTATATTAGCGCAGGTTTAGGTTTGGCTTCTATCAAAAATTCCTATTATACTGCTTATGCGCCAGTAGGTTTGGGTTTACAAATTAAAGCCAATCAAGGTTCTTTTATTAATATATTAAGTACTTATAGGGCAGAGGCTTCTGCATTTACTAAAATGCATTATAATCATTCTATAAGTTATACGCTGCCTCTTAAATTAAGAGACAAGAAACCTGTCATGATACCTCCGGCCCCTGTGGTGTCTGATGACGACCATGATGGAGTAGTGGGTAGCGAGGATGAATGCCCTAATTTTGCTGGCCCAGCCAAGTACCATGGTTGTCCCATTCCAGATACAGATAATGATGGTGTGAATGATGAAATGGATAAATGTCCGAATGTAGAAGGTGTAGCTAAGTATAAAGGATGTCCCATTCCAGATGCAGATAAAGATGGTATCAATGATGAAATGGATAAATGTCCTAATGCTAAAGGTTTATCAAGATATGAAGGTTGTCCTATTCCAGACACAGATAAAGATGGTATTAATGATGAAGAAGATAAATGTCCAAGTACTCCTGGTATTCTTGGTAATCATGGCTGTGCCGATTTACAACCCATGGTGAATGATTTGTCTAATCATTTAAAATTTGAGTCGGGTAAGGTGAAACTTAGTAAGAAAGCATATCAAGGCTTAGATTCATTAGTTGCTTTATTGCAAAATAATGCAAGTATTAGCTTAGTCATTAGTGGTCACACCGATAACACGGGTACATCAAAAATAAATGATAAATTATCTTTGCAAAGAGCCTTGGTAGTAGCTAATTATTTGGTGAAAAAAGGAATAGATAATAAAAGAATTAGCCAGAAAGGATTTGCAGCTACTATGCCGCTTGCCGATAATAAAACATTCAAAGGAAGGGCACAAAATAGAAGAGTTAATATTGAAGTTGTATATTAAATAGCTATATAGAAGAAATGTTTTTATATAGAGATAAAGTATTTAGCTACATTTATTAATTACTTAAATAGCTTAATAAATAACTACTTCTCTTTCTAATAGAATTCCAAACTTGGAAAGAACCGACTGAATAATTTCTTCTGAGAAATTAAATATTTCTATACCAGGCCCGTTATTGTAATGAACAATGACTAAGGATTGCTTTTCATAGCAACCTACATTTCCTTTTTGTTTCCCTTTCCATCCGCAATCTTCTATAAGCCAACCTGCCGCTAGTTTATAGGCATTGTCTGAAATAGGGTAGGCTATTATTTTTGGATAGGCTGCTATCAAAGTTTCAAAAATAGCCTTTGTAACAGTAGGGTTTTTAAAAAAGCTTCCTGCATTACCTAGTTTTTGAGGATGTGGATATTTCTCTGATCTAATTTGAATAACTGCATTCGCTATAGCATCTAAACTGGCTTGTTTATTATTTTTTTGATGCAGTACTTCTTTAATAGCGCCATATTCTGTTCTGAATATGGGTTGTTTCTGTAAAACAAATTGCACGGAGCTTATGATATATCTAGTTTTATCCATTTTAAATAAACTAGTCCTGTATCCAAATGCACAATCGCTATTTTGAAGTATAATGAATTGGGCAATTTGGGTATCGTAGGCAGTAACCGATGCTATAGAGTCCTTGGCCTCCACTCCATAGGCCCCAATATTTTCTATGGGCGCAGCGCCCACCGTGCCTGGAATTAAACTTAAATTTTCTAAGCCACCCCAACCTTTTTGAACGCAGTAACTTACAAAATGATGCCAGTTTTCACCCGCACCTACTTCTAAAAAAACTTCGGAGGCTGTCTCTTTAATTTTTTTAATGCCCATTATTTCCATCTTTAATACTAAGCCTTCAAAAGTTTTAGTAAAAAGTATATTGGATCCTGCACCTAAAATAAAATAAGGTATATCTTTTTCTTTTGCCCATTGAATACATTTTTCAATTGCTTCAATAGAGTCAATTTTGGCAAAATAATTTGCTTTTTCATTGCAACCAAAACTATGCAAGCTTTGAAGAGAAATATTTTCTTTAATTTCCATATTTTTTTTAATTCATGCGGGGTATTAATCTTGGTTAAAGACTAATTAGGGTCGATATCAATTACAATATTCACCGATTTATACCTAGGGTGTACTTGAAGTAATCGTATATAATGTAAAAGTTGTTTTTTAGCCAATTGCAATTGTTGAGGCTGCTTTGAAATTTTAATGGCCAATTCCCAAATATATTTATTACGAACCCTGTTTACAATAGGTTGAGCTGGGCCTAATACTGTTTTTTGAATCTCAGGTGTAAGTGAATGAAGGAAGTGGTTGGCTGCTTCTTCTGCAATATTATTTTCTTTATGCTTAAATAGTAAGCTCATGAGTCTGCTAAAGGGAGGGTAGGAAAACTGTTTTCTATTTTGAATTTCAAATTTATAAAATCCAAAATAGTCATGTTCTTGCACCAGCTGAACAATGGGGTGTTGTAACTGACTTACTTGTATGATCACAGTGCCATTGTCGTTTCTTCTACCTGCTCTACCACTTACTTGTTCCATCATTTGAAAAGCACGCTCATTCACTCTATAATGGTTAAAATTGAGTAAGCTATCGGCATCTACAATACCCACTAGGTCTACATTTTCAAAATCTAGTCCTTTTACGACCATTTGGGTACCTACTAATATATCTATTTGTCTTTGTTCAAATTTTTGAATGAGTTGGTCGTGCTCGTTTTTTCCTTTTACATTATCTAAGTCCATTCTAGCCACCATCACACCCGGCAAGGCCTGATTTAATTTTTCTTCAATTTGTTCTGTGCCAAAGCTTTTCTGTTTGAAGTTTTGTTTGCCGCAAGCCTTGCAAGTAGATACAATTGGATAAGAGGCCCCACAGTAATGGCAAGAAAGTAAATTCTTGGCTTTATGATAAGTAAGGGTTACATCACAGTGTTCGCAATGTGGAATCCATCCGCAGGTTTCACAAATTAAATAAGGGGCATAGCCTCTTCTATTTTGAAATAAAATAACCTGCTTTTTATTCGCAATAGTTTTTGAAATAGAAGCCAAGAGCTGAGGTGTTAGAATGGCAGTACCAGCGGGTTGTTTCTTAGTATCTATTAATTCAATTTTTGGTAAGGAGCCCGTACTAAACCTTTCGTCTAAATAAGTGTAACCGTATTTCTTAGCGTCTGCATTAAAATAGGTTTCCACCGAAGGGGTGGCTGAACCTAGTACCACTTTTGCCTTTAATTGACTGGCATAATAAATGGCTGTATCTCTTGCTTGGTATCTAGGAGCGGGCTCTTGTTGTTTATAAGAAGGGTCATGCTCTTCGTCAATAACTATGAGCGATAAATTTTTGTAGGGTAAGAATAGGGCAGACCTAGCGCCTAATACAATTTTAATTTCACCAGACTTCACTTTATTCCAAATTTCTACTCTTTCATTAGGATTGAACTTTGAATGATAAATAGTAATAGACCCTCCAAAATATTGTTTCAACCTTCTTATCATTTGTGCAGTGAGTGCAATTTCAGGTAGCATGTATAATGCTTGCTTATTTTGCTGAATCACTTCATTGATAAGTGCCACATATATCTGTGTTTTACCACTACCCGTAATGCCATGCAATAAACCTACTGGTTTTGTAATCAATTGCTCTTTTATCGATTCTAAAGCAGCCTGCTGTTTTTCGGATAAACTATGCATTGAGCTATTGCCCGTATTTGTATCGGTAGCCAGTCTATCAATTTTTCTTTTCTCAGCCACTAATATACCTTTGTCTATTAAGGCTTTCAATTGTGCATGCGTTGCATTGGCTTTTTCTAAAATAGATTTTTGTTGAACCTCTCCTTCCGTTTTTTGAAAATGCAAGAAAGCGAGTAGTAGATCCAATTGTTTTGGAGCCCTTGTCCATTCATTCAATAATTTTTCTAAGGCAGCTTCATTTTTATAGTCTGCATGTAAGCTTAAAAATATTTCTACCTTACTACTATATTTATCTTTCATGTTTTCCTGTACAAAACAAATGCCTTTTTGAATGAGTTTATTAATAACAGGGTAGACCGATTTTTTATCTAATAATTTTTGAATTTCTAATAAGGTTAAGGTTTTTTTTATTTCTAATGCTTCTGAAATAATATATTCTGAATCGCTTAAGTTTTTAATATCCCTTTGTTCTTCTTCGTTCAATATAAATACACTTTCGCTAGATATTTTTAAGTGACTAGGAATGGCCGCTTGCATGACTTCGCCTTCTGTACACATATAATATTCTGCCATCCACTGCCACAAAGCCAATTGATGCTCATACACAATAGGGGCGTCGTCTAAAACAGAAAGAATAGGTTTAGGGGTAAAGGCTTCTGGTGCTTTGCTACTAATATTTTTTACAATGCCTGCGTATCTTTTATTGGCACCTAACATTACCTCTACGCGCATACCAATGGCTACTTCATCTTGCATAGATGCTGGAATCATCCAAGTATAATTTTTGGGGAGCGCTAAGGGTATGATTATTTCTGCGTACATGATATAGGGTTGCAAAAATACACTATGAATTTGGATACTTTCTATATCTTCTCATGCCTTCATCCATTTTTTTGAAAACAAGGTCTTTTAAGGCGTCCATTTGATCCAAGGTATAGTCACTTACCTCCACCGTTTCTAAATATACCACTCTATGTTTTCCTGGGGTAAGTGTAAGGGCGCTACTAAAATGCATGCGATCAACGGAGTCCACCAATAGCACTGGTTGAATAGGAATATTCATTTCGATGGCTAATTTAAAGGCGCCATTGAAAAAAGATTTTAGTGGGTATTCTTCTGTCATGCTAAAAGTACCTTCTGGGAAAATAAAAATAGAGATATGTTTTTCTAAAGCCGCTTTTAAATTACGTAAACTTTGGGCTCTTTTTTCTGGGTCGCTTCTATCTACCATGACCACCGCGTTTCTATAAATTAAACCAAACAAAGGTATTTTGGAAGATTCAAATTTTCCCAAGGGTTTGATGGGTTGATGTTTTAATTGAACTATGGAGGGGATATCCATATAGGAATTATGGTTTCCTACAAATACATGTGCGCGATTAAAATCATGGGGGGCTTCAAAAATTTCTGAGTGTCTGACACCCATAAAAAAATATAAAATTTTACCCCAATAACGACATATAAAATAAACATGCTCGCTTAGTTTTTCTTTACCCAAGGGAAGGATTAAAAACATGGCTGTCACCGAAAGTATAGTGAGTATTGAAAACAATACAATCGCGTAGAGGCAGTATATAAGCTGAAGAGCTCTTTTAAGGATTTTCATCTGTCTGCTAATATAATAAAAAAGGCCCGAAATTTCATTCGGGCCTTTGCCTTGATTATATATTAACCAGAAAACCTTTATAAACTAAGCCTTTAGGGGATTTCTACCATATTTTTCATCATGTTGTGTTGCATCTAATCCTAATTCTTCATCTTCTTCAGTTACACGAAGTGGCATGATAATACTAATAAATTTGAATATTAAAAACGATACTGTAAAGCTATACGCAACTACAATGAGCATTGCTTTTAATTGTGTAAAGAAAAATGCAGGATTGCCATAAAACAAACCATCATTACCGCCTGCGTTCACTGCTTTTGATGCAAAAATACCAGTCATTAACATACCTACCATTCCACCAATACCGTGACATGGGAATACATCTAATGTATCATCTACTCTTGATAATTTAAATGCATGACTAGCTACATTTGAAATAATAGCGGCTACTAAACCAATAAATATACTTTGTGGAATACCTACAAAACCTGCTGCTGGTGTAATGGCTACTAAACCTACTACCGCACCAATACAGAATCCTAGTACAGAAGGTTTTTTCCCTTTCATTACATCAAAGAACATCCATGCTAAACCTGCAGAAGCTGCTGCAGTATTCGTAGTAGCAAATGCATTAATGGCTAAACTGTTGGCAGCTAAGGCAGAGCCTGCATTAAATCCAAACCAACCAAACCAAAGTAAGCCCGTACCAATTAATACATAAGGAATATTTGCGGGTGGTATTTCATGTTGCTCTAATTTAGAGCGACGAGATTTTAATACAATGGCACCTGCCAAGGCAGCACAACCCGCACTAATATGTACAACTGTTCCACCAGCGAAATCGAGTGCACCCATTTTAAATAAAAACCCTTGTGGATGCCAAGACCAATGTGCTAATGGTGCGTATACTAATATAATAAACAGCACAATAAATAAAATATAAGAAGTGAACTTAATACGCTCAGCCACCGCACCTACTACAAGACCTGGTGTGATAATGGCAAACATTAATTGAAAAAGTGCAAATAATAATAAAGGAATAGTCATAGCTGTTCCACCTTGTAAACTAGGGGCACCATTCACCACACCTTTAAAGAATAAATGTGTCATTGGGTTTCCAATAATGCCATTGATGCTTTCGCCAAAGCTTAAACTATAGCCAAAACTTATCCAAATTACCGAAACCACTCCTGCCGATACCATGCTTTTGATCATGGTAGAGATAATGTTTTTACGGTGCACCATTCCTCCATAGAAAAAGGCAAGGCCTGGGGTCATAATAAATACCAGGGCAGTTGCGACTAAAATCCAGGCAATATCGGCTCCGCTATAAGTAGAGGCGTCTCCCTGAAAACTGGGAAGTTGTGGCACAAATAAGGCCAGGACTGCTACTACTAATAAAACTAGAAAAGGAGCGAATTTTTGTACAACTTGATTTTTCATAGAGATGGGGTTTAGTATTATAAAATATTATATATGTTATTTATATCGTAAAAGTACTAAAATATTAGATATTTAAAATTAATATATAAATATATAAATAATTATAATATATTGTGAAAAAGCAATAAATTGAAGTAAATCCTTACTAGTACTATGTTTTAGACAATAGTCTTAATAAATTACAATAATAGGATGTGGAAAAATAGTTTCAATTATGCTTGCTGAAAAAACAAGCTGCTATCTTTTGACTCCAATAAAGAGGAGCCAGTTAAGAAAATATCTACTTTACGAGCACATTCACGGCCTTCGCTAATGGCCCAAACCACTAAGGATTGACCACGACGCATATCTCCTGCTGTAAATACCTTGGCTATATTGGTTTGATAAGCTTGTTCTGTTGCTTTTACATTTCCTCTTTCATCTAATTGAACACCTAGTTCATCAATGATACCAGCTGGGTCTGCATGTAAGAAACCCATAGCAAGTAAGGCTAGCTCACAAGGAATTTCTCTTTCACTACCTGCTTTCTCTATAAATTTGGAAGGTCTACCATCGGCACTGGAGCTCCACTCTAAGTCTACAATTTGGAGGGCTTTTAAATTTCCTTTATCATCGCCAATGAAGGCCTTGGTTGCAACACCCCAAATTCTTTCAGCCCCTTCTTCATGTGAAGTAGTTGTTTTTAATAACATAGGGTAGGTAGGCCATGGCATATAATCGGCTCTTGCGTCAGGAGGCTTAGGTAATAATTCAAATTGAGTAACCGATTTTGCATTATGTCTATTTGATGTACCAACACAATCACTACCTGTATCACCGCCACCAATTACCACAACATTTTTTTGAGTGGCTAGTAAATCTTCATCCTCTATTTCAATAGTGCTTACTCTTTTATTTTGTTGTTTTAAAAATTCCATGGCATAGTGCACGCCTTTTAAATTTCTGCCTGGAATAGTTAAATCTCTTGGAATGGTTGAACCACCAGCAAGTACCACTGCATGATAATCACGCATAATATCATTCACTCTTATATTCACGCCCACATTGGCATTGCAAATAAAACGAACACCTTCTTCTTCTAATAAACTAATGCGTCTTTCTACTACTGATTTTTCTAATTTAAAATCGGGTATACCAAAACGAAGTAAACCCCCTGGTTTTGGATCACGCTCATACACTGTTACTTCATGGCCTGCATAATTTAATTGAGCAGCAGTGGCCAGTCCAGCAGGGCCAGAGCCAATCACGGCTACCTTCTTACCTGAACGAAGTTTGGGTTTACGAGGTGTTACAAAACCTTTTTCAAAAGCTATTTCAATAATATGTTTTTCAATTTCTTCAATGGT
>CANCRC010000050.1 GCA_947380435.1 Chitinophagaceae bacterium | reverse complement strand
AATGGATTAACAGGTTATGTAGATCTAAGAAAAGCAAATATTACAGATTTAACAAATGTAGATAATACAACTGATGAGGCGAAGCCCCTTTCATTCGCCGCAAGAACTGCACTTGATTTAAAATTGAATATTACCGATACTTCTAGTTTATTAAAAAAATCGGATACTTCATTTTTATTACAGAAAGTAGATACAGCAGCAATATTAGCCATGTATGCAAAGAAATTTACGAAAGATGTTGTGGTTAATTTTGGAGGCGGTAGTTTAGGCAAATATGCAAATGGAACTACCATTCCAGCAAAAGGTAAAACTTTAGATGATTTTTTATTAGATCTAGTTTCAAAATCTGTAGCTCCTTCTTTTTCTTCTCCCTCTGTTTCAATAAGTGCTATTCCAGGAGCAACTTCTTATGAAATTGGATATGACCCTGGTGTGGTAACCTTAAATAGTAGCTATACTAAAAATGATGGAGGTAATGCTACTTCAACAACGTTTTATAAAGGCGGTACTGCACTTTCTGCAAATACCAATTCACCAGGCCCTATAACCAGTTCAGTTGATTATAGTGTAACAGTGAACTATGCAGCGGGTACTGGAACTAAGAACGATAATCTAGGAACCCCTTATCCAAATACAATCACTGCTGGATCAACCCCTGCTAGTTTAAGCTTTTCTTCTTATTCAAAAAGGTATTGGGGTGGCATTAGTGTTCCTTTTAATACAACATCTGTTTATGATATTACAAGCTTGAGCCCTGTGCCCAGTTCTGATAATTCAGGAGGAAGTAAAAGTATTACTACGAACATAACTATCACAGGTACTCAGTATGCATTTTATGCTTATCCTGCTTCCAATGCCGACTTAAGCTCTATTATGTATAACAATTTTGAGAGCATCAATACATTCACAAAAACCATAGTTCAAATAAAAAATGCACAAGGCTATACTCAAAACTATAAAGTATATACTTCCAATGATCCTATCAGTGCCACATTATCCTCAATTACTTTTAATTAAATAGAAATATGAAAAAGATTATTCTTTTAATTGTAACTATAGTTTCTATTAACTACAATGTAAAAGCGCAAATATCACTTACTGGCAATATTACCACTGCTGGCGTAGCGGTATACCCAACACATATAGATAGCTTAGGTAAAGGCGGCTTAATGACTTTGCCAGATTTAACTACAAGAAATGCCATTCCAGTTAAAAGAAGAAAGCAAGGCATGTTGGTGTATATTCAAGCCAATGATTCATTGTATAAATTAACTACAGCTGATGTTAGTTTAAATACGGGTTGGGTAGCCATGGGATTATTAACCCAACAAAAACTAAGCGACTCTTTAAATGCAAGATTAAAAGCAACCGATACTTTAAGTTTATCAGCTAGGATTGACTTAAAAGCCAATGCAGGCACTATTTCAGATGTAACTACTCTATTAGCCGATAAATTAAAAATAACTGATACTTCTTTTTTATTGCAAAAAGCAGATACAGCTAGTTTATCCAACCGAATTAATTTAAAAACTAACACAGTCGATTTTAATACTTTGTCTACAACCGTTGCTACTAAATTTAAAACCACCGACACTTCTTATTTATTACAAAAGGCCGATACAATTAGTTTATCCAACAGAATAAATTTAAAATTAGAAGCTAATAAAACTGGTGTTGCCAATGGTGTAGCTAGTTTAAATGCATTAGGAAAAATACCCTCAGATCAAATTCCAGCTATTTCTTTTTCATCGGTAAGGATTATTTCAAGCGAAGCAGAAATGTTAGGATTAACATCGGCAGTAGTGGGTAGTGTGGCTGTGAGAACCGATGTCAATAAAAGTTTTATTTTATCTGCAGGCGATCCTACAGTTTTAGCCAATTGGGTAATGCTTTTAACACCAGCGCCACCTGTGCAATCTGTGAATACTTATAGCGGAAATGTTAATTTAACTAAAACAGATATAGGATTAGGCAATGTAGATGATTATAGTGCCGAAAATTTACCGCTTTCACTTGCTTCAAGAAATGCATTGGCATTAAAATTAAAAATTACAGACACTTCTTATTTATTACAAAAAGCAGATACCATTAGTTTATCCAATAGAATCATTTCAAGTGTTGCCTCTATTACTGCGGAAACAACAAGGGCAACAGCAGCAGAAACTTCGCTCACCAATAAAATAACATCCAACACTTCAAGTATTACAACCAATCTAAATTCAATTACTACTTTAAATACCAATGTAAGTGCAAATACTTCAAGTATTAGTTCACTTACTACAAAAATTAATTCCAATACAGCAAGTATTACCGCCAATACTTCTGATATATTATTAAGAGCAACTATACTTTCACCTTCTTTCACAGGAACGCCCACTGCAACCACTGCACCAGCCTTAACCAATACTACACAATTAGCTACTACTGCATTTGTTAGAACTGCAGTGACTAATCTTACAGGACTTACCAATTCAAATTTATCTGGATCTGCAGGTATAACAGATGCAAATTTAGCAAACATAACTACTGCAGGTAAAGTAAGCAATAGCGCTACCTCTGCAACAGCCTCTAATACTTCTTATACAATTGTAGCTAGAGATGCAGTAGGAGATTTTTCTGCAAATAATATTACAGCAAGTTTAAATGGTACAGCATTGATTGCCACCAATATTGAAGGTGGTGCCGCGGGATCTATTCCTTATCAATCAGCCAATAATACTACTGCTTTATTAGCCAAAGGAACCAATGGACAGTTTTTACAACTTACAAGTGGAATACCTAGTTGGCAAACAATATCTACATCTGTGTCTGCATCAAATATTACAGGTACAGTTGCATTAAGTAATGGAGGAACAGGTCAAACAGATGTTGCTGGAATAAAATCTATTCTAGGATTAACTGGAAATAAAGTTGCCATTGGAACTGCTGCTGGTATATTCACTCAAAGTGCTAATTCAGTTGCGGTTGGAGGTTCGGCAGGTAGAACTTCGCAAGGCGATTATGCTGTAGCAGTAGGAAGTATAGCTGGATATAGTAATCAAGCTATTAATACAGTGGCTATTGGTGCAGCAGCTGGACAAACCAGTCAAGCTAGTAATGCTGTTGCATTAGGATATATTGCAGGCAATTCAAATCAAGGTACTTATGCAGTAGCGATAGGAAGTAGCGCAGGACAAAATTCGCAAGCAGCTAATTCAGTGGCCATTGGAGCAGCAAGTGCTGCTGCCTATACCAACTCAATAGCCATTGGTTATGGAGCAATCACTACTGCAGCCAATACCATTCAATTAGGTTCAGACGGAACAAATTCAATATTAGGAACGACTACAGCAATTACCAATGTAAAAACTTCTGGTACATTAACAGCAGGCACAGTAACTTATCCAAATGCACATGGAACCAATGGTCAGTTATTAACTACTACTGGAACTGGAACTTTAACATGGACTGCTGCTTATGCACCAACAGATGCATCTAATACAGCAAAAGGTATTATTCAATTAGCAGGCGACTTTAGAGGAACAGCAACATCGCCAACAGTGAATACAGTAGGAGGAGTGAACTCATCTACCATTGCAACTTTTGATACAAGAATTACATCCGCCACAAATAGCATTACTTCAACTACAGCATCAATCAATACTTTAAATACAAATGTTGCATCTAACACTGCTAGCATTACTTCTTTAAATACAAGTATTCTTGCATCTACCATTACTGGAACAGTTGCTGTACTCAATGGAGGAACAGGTCAAACAAGTATACCTGGATTAAAAAATATATTAGGTTTAACTACAGCAAACGTAGCCATTGGTAATGGAGCAGGTCAAACTTCGCAAGGCTATCAAGGTATTGCAATTGGATCTAGTGCTGGAACTTATACGCAAAGTGCTGGAGCAATAGCCTTAGGTAATGGAGCAGGTCAAACTTCACAAGGAAATGTTTCAGTAGCGATTGGATATGTTGCAGGATCTTCAAATCAAGGTGCCTATTCTGTTGCTATTGGCTCAAACGCAGCGCAGAGTGGACAAGGTACACAATCAGTTGCAATAGGAATTGCAGCAAATAGTGGTGGCAATAATGCTACAGGACTTGGTGCCTATTCAAATGCCGGTGGAAATAATTCAACCGCCTTGGGCTATTATGCATCAAGTGGTATCTATTCTTCTACAGCTATAGGTGGATATGCATCTGCAGGATATGCGAACTCCACCGCCATTGGTTATCAAGCTAAAACTACTGCAGCTAATACTATTCAATTAGGTGCAGATGGTGTAACTATAGCAGGTTCCACTGCAATCACTAATGTAAAAACAAGTGGAACGCTAACAGCAGGTGCTGTAACTTATCCAAATACACAAGGAACAAGCGGACAAATATTAAGTACTATTGGAACTGGAACTTTAACTTGGACCAATGCAAATACGGCAGCTGGATTAACAGGCAATCAAGTTACAATTGGAGCGAATGCAGGAAATATTTCTCAAAGTGAATATGCAGTGGCCATTGGAAATCAAGCAGGACAAACAAGTCAAGGTAGTCATGCTGTTGCTATTGGATATTTAGCTGGAAATGCAAATCAAGGTGATAATTCAGTAGCCATTGGAACTAATGCTGCCCAAAATGGACAAGGACAAAATGCAGTAGCGTTAGGAATCTCATCAAGTAGTGCTGCAAATTTATCTACTGCCATTGGAGGTTTTTCAGTAGCAGGTTATAATAATTCAACTGCGATAGGTTATCAAGCTACTACTACAGCCGACAATTCCATTCAATTAGGTAATAGCAACTTAACAAGTGTAAATACAAGTGGCACTATTAATACAATTGGTGCAGTTAATGCAAAATCATTTAATTTAAATAGTTCAACTGCAATTACTGCAGCTACAACTACTACAATAGATTTATCAACTAGTAATATTTTTAAAGTAAGTCTTGGTGCAGACATTTCTGTACTCACATTAAATAATGCCAAACCAGGAACCTACATTATTGAATTTATTCAAGGTGCTAGCACTTTATATAATGTAACATTCCCAAGTGGTTGGAAATGGGCAGCTGGTTTAGTACCAATTGTTACACAAACCATAAATAAAATTGATATAGTAACCCTTGTATATGATGGGTCAACTTATTTTGCGTCAGCAGTTCAAAATTTTTAAGATGAAATTTCATTTGTTTATACTAAGTTTTATTATTGTAGGTTATTCTAATGCACAAATAATGCCTCCAACTTTTATTGCAAATAATAACACTTATCCTGCATCCATTAGTTCAAATACTTCCTTTGCGATACAATCAGCTACTTCTGGATTAACTTCAAACTCTTATCCAGCCATTAAAAGTGAGTTTTCATGGACTTTTAATAATACCACACCATATACCATACAATTTATGGTAACTAAAACTGGACAAACAACTACTAATGGGGGATTTATAGGATTTACAACAGCTGTAAACGGATTATCTTATAGTAGTTCAATGTTTTATGAATTTAATGGAGGTAATGTTCTAAGAAATTTTGTAAATACGGATTATTTAAATGATAATATTCCTTTTTCTAATACTTTGCTTGGATCTTCAACAGGTACACAAATTACAACTACGTATGATGGAACTAATTGGAGAAATTATGTAAATGGGCAATTAAAAACTACAACAAGAAATACTGCCACTTGGAGTAGCACAGGGAATTTAATGATAGGCAATGTGGGTGGGTATACAAATATTATAATTGATGAGGTAAGATTTTGGAATAAAGTATTAACTGCAGATGAAATTAATAAAAATTGGAATAAATCATTAACTGGTTACGAGGACGGATTAAAATTGTATTATAATTTCAACAACCAAGGCTATGCAAGTGAAAATAATACTAGTATAAAGTACTTAACAGATATAACTGTTAACAATAAAAAAGGAACATTTACTAATTTATCTTTAACAGGAACACAACAAAATTTTGTAACTGATATAGCTCAAACAAATATTTATGATAGTTCCATCATTAACCTGGATGCAAATATACTAGACAGTTATCCTGGGAACGACCACAGCACTAGTTATGGAAATACGAATAACAAATCTGCTTTTTTATGGCATGATATTTATTCTTCTTCTAATGTGTTTTTTTTCAAAAGCATATCCTATAATGTTAGTGATTTGATAGGGCCAGTTTTAAATGCAGATGGAGGCCGTTCATTATTGATGAATAATATTTATGGTAAATCAAATACTTATTCTTTCATCTCAGGTTACGGTAGAAGGACATTCGAAGCCTGGGTTAAATTTAATACGCTCAATAATAATTCAGTTGTTTCAATAGGAAATTTGGCTAATAATGATCTTTTTGAAATGGCAGTAAATAATGGTAAATTAATTTTAAATACTGGTGCCGATTTTGCTAGTAATCTTAATATTAAAAGTAATAGAACATTGTTAGCCAATACTTGGTATCATATAGTTATTGTTTATGACCCTTATCTTGAACTATCTCAAATCCCAACTTTTTTTACAATTTATATTAATGGCACATTTGATAATGATTATTATACAGCTTCAAATGCCAACCAAACAAGTATTGATGCAGTTTTTACACCTATAAATACCACCAATACAAATATATACATAGGAAATAGTCTAAGGCCATTTAGTGGCAAATTAGGCCTGCTAAAAATATATAAAAGGGTGCTTAGTGCATCTGAAATTTTGAATAAATACAATGCCACTAAAGCTAGGTTTGGTTATTAGAATTCATTTATAGTATTATAAAAATATTTTAAGTGATTAAACTAGTTTAATAATTTCAAGTTTGTATAAAAAATTAAAACAGTTTAACCACTAATTATTTCGAATAACTGTATTTTTATTTCAATAAAATTATTAACAGGGAAGCCGAAAACTGAATTCTAGAGTAGGCGCAAATTAATTTAAATGAAAAATAAATTTCTAAGATTCGTAATGCTATCTTTTATTTGTTTAAGTATGGTTTCTTGCTATACTGTTTCTTATGCAGTAGGCAGTGGTTCTCAGACGGGTGAAACCATTATGGAAAAAAATCATTATCTAGTTGCAGGCTTAGCAACTATTAAAACAGCCAATCCTACTCAAATGGCTGGCGATGCTAAAAATTATCAAGTAACGATAACACATACATTTGTGGATGGGTTAATTAATGTGTTAACTAGTGGAATGTATACACCCACTACTACTATTGTAAAAAAGTAAGTTTTTAATTTAGTTTAAACTTTATTCTAAGAAAAAGAAGCTTATAATTTAAGTTTCTTTTTCTTATTTTATTTATAGCAGTTGATGCTAGAAAATTTTCTAATTAAATATTCATAATTAAAAATATTAAATTAGTTTAAGAAGAACTCGTTGTAAACAATTGTATTTTTATATGTATGAAAAAATTATTTCTTTTCATTTTTATATTTTTTATAAACCTACATGCAAATGCACAAACTGGAATTTTTTTTCAGGCAATTGCAAGAGACATTAATACAAATCCTGCAAAAGACAGAAAAATTTATGTGCAATCTAATATTATTCAATCTTCACCAACAGGAACAATTGTTTTAATTGAAGAATATCAAACCTTTACAGATGCCTTTGGTATATTTAATATTTTAGTGGGTAGTGGCAATAGAGTAGGAGGAACCGTTACAGGCCTAAGCACTATTGATTGGTCCAAAGGCCCCTACTATTTAAATTTAAAAATTGTTATTACACCTGTGGGCGTAGGCGCTGGTTGGGATCATACTAAAGAATGGGTGGATATTGGAACCACTATTTTTGGCACCGTACCTTTTGCTTTGTATTCAGCAAATACTGCTAATATAAATGAGAAATTAAATGCGGCAGATACCACTAAAATGTTGGAACCTTATGCTAAAGGAAAAGCTGTTCAAATTTTATCAACTACCGTTGATACTAAATTAGCCACCAAGGATACTTCAGCTATGTTAGCTCCTTATGCTAAACTATCTTATAATTTAGATAGTAATTTTTTAAAAAAACAAATTGCTAGTTTATTAGGCCCATCGGATACTATTAAATACACTAAACAAATTTTTACCGATTCTGCATTACTCAAAAAAATGAATGTTTTTGATACAAGTATCTATGCCAAGCAAGCATTTGTTGATGCAGCAAACTATACTCAACAAAAATTGGTAGAAACTTCCATGCAATCGAAGTTCAATTTGGCAGACACTATTCAATACACAAAAAAAGCCTATACCGATTCAGCATTAATTACAAAATTAACTACCACTGGAACTGCTGCTAGCTTAACGAATTTTCCAATTCTGAATCAAAACACAACAGGCAATGCTGCTACTGCAACATATGCTGGTAATATTACTGCCACAATTAATACTACCTTAACTAGTTTATCTAATTTAAATACAGTAGGTACTATTACAAATGGTGTATGGAATGGAACTATTATTGATATTGCTCATGGCGGAACTGGTTTAAGTACTGCAGGCAGAACTGGACAGGTACTAGCTACAGCTACTGACGGATCGCTTACTTGGACTAGTTTAACAACACAAACTGCAACACATTCTATTGGCGAATCCTTTGGAGGAGGAATTGTATTTTATGTTTGGGATAATGGTAGACATGGTTTAATTGCTGCCACCTCTAATTTGTCATTTGGTGGAACTAGTTTTTTCACTTGGGGGCCAACGGCTAATTATGTGATGGCTATTAGAAATGGAATTAATGCAGGCATGTCTAATACAGAAAGAATAATAATGAAACAAGGTGCAGGTGTCGGCACATATGCAGCAATGGTAGCAGCACATTATCAATTTAATGGTAATGGATGGAATGGTTATGGCGATTGGTATTTACCCTCATTATACGAACTACAATTACTATTTAAACAAAAACTTGTTGTAGGTGGGTTTACTAATACTACTTATGTTTGGAGTTCTACCGAGGCTGATGATAAAACTGCCTATACAATAAATTTTTTCTCAACAACGGGTACAGTTCAGGCTGAAGCAAAAAATCTTAATCCACGTTCTGTAAGAGCTATTAGATCGTTTTAATTTTAAATTATGGGCATGTTAATACAAACTAGAAAGCAACTCTAACTTTTTCTCTGTAGGTAGTTTAACAGTTTCAATTTTTTTATCTAATTGTATTATTTGCATACTAGTTTTATTATAAGTAGGCCATTTTACTAAACTGCTATTATTGGGGGTTCCTGTTTTTACAAAATTGGTCCAATAGGTAGACATACTTTTAGCAAGGTCGTGATCGGCTTTCTCCCAAGGTCTTTTGACTGTAAATAAATTATCATATGCATAGACTACTTCTCCTGTATGAAAGGCTCCAAAGTTGGTCTCTGGGCTACTTGCAGGTAGTTTTCTATTAAAATTATATACATACACCGGAGACTTCCCATTAGTCGACTGAATATTCGCCCAAGCAAAACCTTGCACACCAAATGTTTGGTCTCTACTTAAATCGCCTTGTGATTTTGCAGCTTCCTCGTCAGTATTACCAGGGTATAGTACTAATACTGCATCAGCATTTTTACCAAATTGTTTTTTAATCGATTCTACATAATCTTTCGCAGTAGCAGGCTTCCCCATAATTTTATCATCTTCATTCCAACCTAATAATAAAGGAACATCGTTCTGCTCATTTTTATCATAAATTGAAAAAATAGATTTTGGTAAAAAATAACCATCTTCAAAAGGGGCGCTTAATCCTCCATTTGCTGCTAATATTTCTTGAGAGCTTTTATTTCTTAATGCTTGAATAGAACTTGCACCTAAAGTTTTTGCAAATTCAACACCTTGCTGTTCAGCTTGCTTCAATTGTATATTGGGTCTAATACTACTTGGTAGAATACTTCCACCACTTTCAGCAATAGCACCATGTATTAAACCCTTGGTTAATGGAGAAGCGCATAAAAAATTTACGGCGAAAGCGCCAGCCGATTGTCCTGCAATGGTTACCCTGCTTGGGTCTCCACCAAATGCAGAGATATTGTCATGCACCCATTGTAAAGCAGCAACCATATCTAATAAGCCATAATTACCAGAACTGTGATAAGGGGCTTCCTTACTTAATTCAGGGTGTGCTAAAAAACCAAATACACCTACTCTATAATTAATACTTACAAATACAACATCTTTATTGGCAACGGCCGCACCATCATAAATATCGCAACCTGCTCCACCACTTCTAAAACCGCCTCCATATATATAAACAAGTACTGCTTTTTTCTGCGCTGTTTTTTTAGGTGCCCATACATTTAAATATAAGCAGTCCTCATTAATGGGTTCTTTAGGAATTAAGTATTCTGCTGACCAGCACATAAAAGGCACTGGGCTTGCTTGAAAAGGACTAGGGCCAAAGGCGGTACACTCTTTAATGCCTTTCCAAGGTGTTACTGGTTGAGGTGCTTTCCAGCGCAAACCACCAACAGGCGGTGCTGCGAAGGGAATACCTTTAAAAACATTTAATCCATTTTTTTCAATACCGCTAATGGCTCCCGATTTTATTTTAATAACTGGCTTTTGTGCCGAAACTATAAAAGGAAGAAAGAAGAATAACCAGATTATTTTTTTCATAAAAAAGCGTTTTAAATGCCCATTCAAGTTAATGAATTATGACAATTAAAACGCTTCTGTATTTTACTTATTACAGGGGCGGTAATACTATTTCTTCGCTTCCTGTAGTTTGTGAAAACTAATATAAGAGGTAAGTAGTAATGCAAAGAAAATAACAGCCATAATACCAAAAGGTATAAAGGCATCACCTACCGATAAATGTGCATTTAGGGCAGTAATATACATAATACCATAACCAACATAGGCCCATTCTTTAAAACGAGCGGGTATAGCAGGTACAATTAAAAGAACGCAACCTATTAATTGACCAATGCTCACTTCAATACCTAGGTAACGAGGTATAAGTAAATGATTAGCGCCGTCAATAGCCATTTGAGAATTCATTTGTATGGCACCTAATGAGAATAAACAAATAATACCTGTGCTTATCCAGTAAATAATTTTTGTTGTTTTCATGGTTTGAATTTTGGTTTTAAAGATTAAAATTAATAAAAAAATAACTAATAAAAAAAGGGCCTACGATAATATTTCGTAGGCCCTTGATAAAATAGAAATATTGTATTATTTCATTAATTCATTAAGACCAGTAGCATCATAATAATCCCACTCTCTAATAATTTTACCACCCTTTAAAGCGTTCGCTTGGTAAAAAGGGATAACTACTTTTTTATCACCTTTGCTAAAAGTTAATGAGCAATAAATATGTGTATAGTTTACTGCACCAGTTTCTGGATCTGGCACTGTGTTAACTGTTTCAAATGCATTATAAAAAGTATCTAATTTAATAGAAATTCCTTTTGCTTGTATTGCTTTAAAAATATCTACGTTTTCTTGCACAGTTTCTTTGGTAGCATTATCCCAGAAATAAGCAGTATCAGCATACAATCCTTTGTAAGTATCTAAATCACCCTTAGAGCAATTGATTAATGTTTGTTTTGCATAATCAATATTTGCCGATTTGTCTAAAGTGTAACCAGTATTAGCTGGGTAAGTAGTTTGATTAGCATCTTTGCAAGCTGCAAATACTGTCATTGCAATGACAGTACTGAATAGAATTTTTTTCATTTTGTTTGTTTTGGTATACTTAAATATATTAATAATACTTATAAAAACACAGCCATTTATATTCTTGTCTGATAATCAATAGAATAGAAGAATAAAAAGACTTATTTATCCCAGTCGTCTCCTGGTACGGTATGAAATGGAGTTTTAAAAAATTGAAAAACTTTATTATTAAATCCAACCTTATCTCTTTGAAGTGTAGCATGTCCAGTAAAAGGCAATATCCATAAATAAGCTTGAGGAATATTTTCAAAAATTTGTAATGTATGAGATGCTTTAATTAAATCATTGTCTCCACCTACCACTAGCACAGGACATTTAATTTTATGTAAATCAGTTAATGGAATATTGGGTTCATCTAGCATCATTTGTACCAGCTTAATAGAATTTCTTGTATTGGCATCTTGTTTTGCTGATCGATATCTTTTTAAATCCGATGCATTCATATTATTACAATAGGTACTAAATACAGAAGTATCTGGTACTAAGTTTGCGCCAGTGGCAACTAATTTTTTTACTTTTTGGGGATGTCTTATAGCTAGTAACAGTCCATTTATTCCTCCATCACTCCATCCAATTACATTAGCGGAATCTATCTTCAATGAATCTAAAACAGCATTTAAATCATCAGCCATCATTTCATAGTTTAAAATGCTACTTGTATCCACAGATTTTCCTTGTGCTCTACTATCCACTCCAATTACTTTATATTTTTTTGCAAAAAAATCAATCTGATCTTTAAAGCTTTTGATAGAGCCTCCATTGCCATGTATTAGAAGTAATGGTTCGCCCTTCCCGTATATTTCATAGTACATTTTAATTCCTCTAGTGTTAATATATTTTCCAACAGCAGCATTTTTGCCTAAATTTTTTACTAGTTCGCTCTGTTTAGTTTGGGCCATTAGTGACATTGGCAATAGCATTATTACAATGCTCTTTAAGATAAGTTTATTCATTTTTTATTATTTATTTTGACAATTATTTTATACGTTTTGAAATATTTTTTAACACCGTTTTTTTAATCATTGCAATTACTTCAACTTGAGGGTCCACAATTTCTGCAATTTTATATTCTAAAGAAGATCCCATTACTTGTGTTGTTTCTTCAAGAGTTAAATTATAATCTTCTTGCAACCAATCTAAGATTCCTTTAGTTGCTATTTTCAAAGAGTTGTCAAGTGTACCATTCATACCCACTGACATAATATAGGTTGCATCTTCTACTCTTGGATAAGCTATTTGTTTAGTAGCACTTTTAATAAGTTTAACAGTGAATGCGTAATCTAGTGATGTTTCTAAGGCCATCCAGTTTATTTCTCCATCACCTTGTATCGCATGGCCATCTCCTAAATATAAAAGACCACCTTTATTATAAACTGGCAAGTAAACTGAAGCATTTTTAGCAATACGATTAAAATCCATATTGCCACCAAATGGTCCAGAATCGCCTGTCCCCACTTCTTGTCCCTTTGGAGCTGCTAAACCTATACATCCAAGAAAAGGACTAATAGCAACCTCAAAGTTTTTTAAATGTTCTGTAGGAGCTTGAAGCTTCGCTTTGTTTTTCTTTAGATCTAAATCCCAAACAATGGGCTCGAGATTATTTTTTACCAAATCGGTAATAGAGGAGGGCATACTGCGTTCATGAAAAAAGGGCAGACATAAAGC
>CANCRC010000049.1 GCA_947380435.1 Chitinophagaceae bacterium | reverse complement strand
AATTATTTTTCCTAAATCATCTATGCTTGCATAATTAAAATCTTCGTTAGCGGCTAGTGTTAAAATTGTTTTTCCTTCTTCACCACTTACAAACTCTCCTTTTTCATTTAATAATTTTAAGGCGTTCCACTGCTTAGGGTTATGGCTAGCTGTTAGAATAATACCACCATCTGCCTTTTCAAATACCACCGCCATTTCAACAGTGGGGGTAGTGCTCAGCCCAAGTTGTATGACATCAATGCCTAAGGCCAAAAGGCTTTGTTCTACCAAAACTTCCACCATGGGGCCGCTAATTCTTCCATCTCTTCCTACCACTACTTTTTTCTTGCCTGGTCCTTTATGGAGTAGCCAACTGCCATAGGCAGAAGCGAATTTAACAATGTCGATAGGAGTGAGGTTTTCATTGGGTTTGCCTCCAATAGTGCCCCTAAATCCTGAAATACTCTTAATAAGTGACATAACTGCTCTTTTTTCTTTTTTAAATGCTTGGGCAAATTTACTTTAATTTTTTACACTTCCTTGTATCTTTATGCCATGATACTAGACATGGGGGCATCTATACAGCAGGCAGATCAAGCACTATTTGAGCTTATCAATGGGCATTGGACCTCTCCTTTCTTAAATAGTTTTATGCCTTGGATGCGTACTTCTGAGCATTGGTTTGCTTTCTATGTGGTTTTATTGGGCTATTTATTCTATCAATGGGGTTGGAAGGCTTGGAAATGGTTACTAACAGTTGCCATTACTATCGCAGTCACCGACCAAATAAGTAGCTTTATATTTAAACCCTTTATACACAGGCTAAGACCCTGCGCCGATTCGGCTATGCTCACGCATGTAAAGTTATTAATTCCTGCTTGTCCTAGTAGTTTCAGTTTTACTTCTTCTCATGCCGCGAATCATTTTAGTTTGGCCATGTTTATTTTTATGAGCTTGCAGCCACTATTTAAAAAATATACTTATTTATTTTTTGTATGGGCGGGCATTATTTCTTATGCACAAATTTATGTGGGAGTACATTATCCTTTAGATGTGCTTGCTGGAACTTTGATTGGACTATTAATGGGCTATGCTGGAGCTAAGATTTTATTATTGATTCGCTGAAGCCTTATAATTTTTCCATTTTTCAATAGCAGCTTGCATATCCGAAGGCAGCGGGCTATCAAAACTAATTTTCTTTTCTGTGGTAGGATGTATAAAGCCTAAAGTTTGTGCATGTAAAGCACATCTTGGACAGGCTTCAAAACAATTATCTACAAACTGCTTATACTTTGTGTAAATAGTTCCTTTTAAAATTCTATCACCACCATATTCAAAATCGTTGAATAGCGTATGACCAATATGTTTCATATGCACTCTAATTTGGTGTGTTCTCCCTGTTTCAAGTATACAAGAAACTAAGGTTACATAATTATAGCGCTCAATCACTTTAAAATGGGTAATAGCATGTTTGCCAATTTCTTCATCGGGATAGGCGTCAAACATTTTCCTATTTGTTTTATGGCGTGCAATATTCGCCACAATGGTGCCTTCTTCTTGTTCCATATCTCCCCATACTATTGCTACATATTTTCTTTCCACTGTGTGGTTAAAAAATTGTTTGGCTAAATGGGAGGCTGCTTCAGGTGTTTTTGCAAGTACAATTAAGCCTGTGGTATTTTTATCAATTCTATGTACTAATCCAAAACGGGGTAGTACTTCTTCATTTAAATCGGGATTTAATGCAAGTAAATGATGTGCTACTCCATTGAGTAATGTGCCCGTATAATTTCCAATACCTGGATGCACCACCATATTGGAAGGTTTATTTATGACCATCACGGCCTCGTCTTCATACACAATATCTAAGTTCATGGCCTCCGGTTTGAGGTCGGTGTATTCTGGATTAATAAAACTTAAGTAAACCACTTCATCGCCTGGTCTTGTTTTGTAATTGCTCTTCACTACTTTTCCATTCACGGTTAAAAAACCAGCATCAATGCCATTTTGTAATTTATTTCTAGTAATACCTTCAATTCTTGCTTGCACCCATTTGTCAATACGCATGGGGGCTTGTCCTTTATCAACTGTAAAGGCAACTTTTTCATAAAGGGACTCGCTATTTTCTTCGGCTATGGGCTCTAATTCTTCTGACATGATGCAAAAGTAGGATATTGCAGCTTAGTTTGTAACTTTGCTTTATGCGTCAAAAAGTTATTTTCGAGGATTTAGGCATTCGTTCCTACCAGCCCAGTTGGGATTACCAGGAGGAATTATTGCTAAAAAATACGCAAATCAAATGGGCGGCAAGGCAAAATGAGCAGGATCTAAAAACTTCCCAAACAGAACATAGATTATTAATGGTGGAGCATAATCCTGTTTTTACTTTAGGAAAAAGTGGAAAAAGAGAGCATGTTTTAGTGTCTGAAGAGCAATTAGAAAAATTAGGTATTGAGTTTTTTCATATTAATAGAGGGGGAGATGTTACTTACCATGGTTTGCAACAAATTGTAGGCTATCCCATTTTAGATTTAGATAAATTTAAAACCGACCTAGGTTGGTATTTAAGATGCCTTGAACAAGTTATTATTGATGTGATGGCAGAATATGGATTAAAGGGAGAAAGAAGGGCCGGAGAAACGGGCGTTTGGTTGCAACCAGAAGACCCCTTCATGGCTAGAAAAGTTTGTGCCATGGGTATTAAATGCAGCAGATGGATTACCATGCATGGTTTTGCTTTAAATGTAAATACCGATTTATCTCATTTTGAATTAATAGTACCTTGTGGAATACAAGGAAAAACGGTTACTTCTTTAGAAAAAGAATTAGGTAAGAAACTAAATTATGAAGAAGTAAAAGAAAAAGTAAAAAAACATTTTCAATTAATTTTTGATTGCGAGCTAGTTTAATTGAAGATAATTAATTGTATAAAGCGAACTAGTTTAATAAAGTAAAGTTCCAGCAGGTAGTGACCTATTGCCTTGTAAGCCCCCACTATGTATCAGAAGTATTTTACTTCCTTCTTTGAAATAGTTTTCTTTCAATAAGCTATCTACTGCAAATAATAGTTTGCCCGTATACACTATATCGCTGGGAATTTTTTCTGTTTCCCATAGCTGGTTCATAAAAGTAATGAGTGCCGGGTTTGTTTTAGCATAGCCACCTTGGTGAAAATTATGTAGTAAGGTAAATGGCTTAGCACTATCTTGTAATAAATTTTTTATTTCTGTTTCAATGCTTGCTTCATTTTTTAAAATGGGAATTCCTATCACATTTTGATTCGGCGCAGCTGCATTAATTAATCCAGCTAACATGGTGCCTGTGCCTACTGCTGCAATAATAGTTGTATAGTCTTTGCAATGTTCATTTAAAATAGTAGCAGCGCCCTTAGCGCCTAATTCACCATAGCCGCCTTCGTCAATAAAGTATGTAGAATAAGTATCAATACTACTGTGCAGATTCGTTTTTAGTAAATCATTTTTTATTTCCTGAAAATGAGTTCTTCCCATAAACTCTAATTGCATTCCATAGTTAAGCGCTTCTTCTAAACTGGGTGTAAGTGTATCTTCTTTAGTAGCTCTTACATAACCTATACTTTTTATATTATTTTCTTTGGCTGCATAGGCTAATGCTACCAAGTGATTAGAATAAGGGCCGCCGAAACTAGCAATGGTAGAAGCTTTATGCGCTATAGCTTCTTCCATATAGTATCTTAACTTAAACCATTTATTACCACTTACAATGGGGTGCAGTTTATCTAGCCTAAGAATACTAGATTCAATAGTTGAACTACTAAAGCTAGTAATGGGATCAATGGTAATAGGATCAATGGTCATGGGATCTAATCTAATGCTGCCTTTCAATGTTTTTTTATTTAAGATAAATCAGTTATTTTTACACACTGATTTATTATTCATATTCAGTGCTAGGGTATCCTAAAATTAGGATTAAATTAGATTCAAATTAATTGAAAATATATGGCAGCTACATTAGTGATTTTGGCAGCAGGGATGGCAAGTAGGTATGGTAGTATGAAACAAACCGAGGGCTTTGGTCCTGCTGGAGAGACCATCATGGAATATTCTATTTATGACGCTATTCGAGCAGGTTTTAATAAAGTAGTATTTATTATTCGAGCCGATTTTGCAGAAGCCTTTAAAAATGCCATCGAACCAAAATTGAAAGGTAAAATTGAAATTGAATATGTATTTCAATCTTTAGATAAATATACAGAGGGTTATGAAGTAGCTGCAGATAGAGTGAAGCCTTGGGGTACTGCGCACGCTTTATTATGTTGCAAGGAAGTGGTGAAAGAAGCATTCGCTGTTATTAATGCCGATGATTATTATGGTAAAGAAGCCTTTGAGCAAGCCTATACTTTTTTAACTAAAGAGTGCAACGAAAAAACGAATTGCATTCTAGGCTATGAACTATCCAATACATTAAGTGAGAATGGCACTGTGAGTAGAGGGGTTTGTTCAATAGATGCAGAAGGGTATTTAAAACAAATTAATGAACGCACTACTATTTATAGAAGAGCAGATGGCCAAATTGTATTTGAAGAAAATGGGGTAGAGACTCCTTTGCAAGAAGATACAAGAGTAAGTATGAACTTTATGTGCTTTGGGCCAAAATTCATTGACTTATGTGAACATGAGTTTGACTTATTTTTAAAAGCCAAGGGACAAGAATTAAAATCTGAATTTTATATACCCTATGTGGCGGGCAGGTTTCATGAATTAGGCCTTGGAAAAGTAAAGGTTATTCCAACCAATGCAAAATGGTTTGGGGTTACTTACAAAGAAGATGCGCCTGGTGTGAAACAAAGCATTAATACACTAGTTAATAATAAAGTGTACCCTTCTAATTTGTGGTAGGAGGTATTTTAATTATAAGATCTAATACTGTAGATGTAATTTTTTAAATTACTAATTTGGCTTTTTCTATTGTTTAAATTGGCCGTATTATTCTTAGCTAATTTAATTTTAGCCGACTTATTGGTTTCATTTTCGTTCACAGACTCAATTAAATCAAATATTTTATTAGACTTAACCGCGAAGGCAACACCTTCTGCTTGTTTTTGTCTAGTATTCATAATGCCAATAATTTCACCTTTGTCATTGAATAAAGGGGCTCCTGAATAACCAGGGTTAGCACTTATTTGAATTTGGTAAGAATTGCTATCTCCATTGTATCCTGTTTGTGCACTTAAGTATCCTTTGCCATATACAATGTCATTGTCGTTTCTTGGGTACCCTAGTGTGAAAATTTCTTCTCCTAAATCAGACATTTTCTTACGAATAACAAAAGGAATATTTTTAGGGGACATAAAGTCTTCATCATCTATCTTAAGTAAGGCAAGATCGGAGTTAATATCGCTGTAAATAATTTTAGCATGTAATTCTTGCCCAATACTATTTATAACAATGGCACCATTGCCTTTTAAGACATGCGTATTGGTAATAATATATCCTTTTGTATCAATTAAAAAGCCTGAACCTCCACTTAATAATTTTGCATTCTCTGGAACCTTTGACTTTACTTCATTGATTAAATGTCCTTGTACTTGTTGGTTTTTCTTAATTACTTCAATGGCCTTACTTAATTGTAATAATTGATTACCATTTAAGCTGGGCGATAAAGACATCACTAAAATAGTGGTAGCTAATGCAATAAAACCTCCTACTGAAGCTGCAATGGCAGTAACTCTTTTGTATTTATTCCAAAGTTGGATGACTTTTGTTTTGGTGCTAATAGTATCATCGGTGATCCATTCGCCAGCAGCCTTTAATTTATTAAATGTTTGACTAGTGAGTTTTGCAATGCTGCGTCTATTAGCAAATGACTGCATATGGTCCAAGAATAATTTATGTTCCACCACCATCTGATCAATTTCAGGTGTGTTTTTTCTTAGGGCCTCAAATGCAGTCCTCTCTTGACTAGACATAGTGTCTGTCAAGTAGTTTTCAATTGTTTCTATTAATTCTTTGTCTTCCATTTTACTTTTTATTTTCTCTCTCCTCAATTATTATATTCCCGTTCTATGCGCTGGTCTTATTCTCCTATATTATATTGCGCAAAAAATAATTTTTTTAAACGCATTAAACATTTGTATTTCTGATTCTTCGCATTGTCGGCGTTCGTGTATCCAAAATCGGCAGCCAATTCCTGCATTCCTTTTTTATTCAAATAATAGCCTTCTAATAAACTTTTACAGGGTTCTCCTAAACTATGCAAAGCCCTATTCATTATTTCAAAAGATGCTTCTTTCTTATCCCACTCTCTCATGTCTTGCTCTACCGAAATAGATTCTTCCTGACTACTTAAAGGACCACTATATTTTCCTAATTGATGCAAGCGTTTTAACCATAAATGCTTGCAAATGGAGAAAAGGTAGGTTTTGATTTGACAGGAAAGCACAAAAGAATCGGTTTGCACCTTTTCGTATAAAGTAATCATTGCTTCCTGAAATACATCCCTTGCGTCATCAAAAGAGCCATTGTTGTTTAGAACAAAGTGCTGAATGGAACTAAAATGACTTTTATAGAGGGTTTCCACCGCCTTGGAGTCATTGTTGGCTAGTCCTTTTAAAAGGGCTTGTTCGTTCAGTTCAGCTTTCAAGAGATTAATACTTAAGTTGAGCAAAAGTAACCCAAAATGGGGTCTTTTTTAATTTTTTCAGGGGGGAGGGGGTTACCTTTTCTAATTGGGGGTATTAATAGTATTAATTAATTAATAAAAACAAACCCAAATGAAAAAAGTAATCGCAATCTTCGCTATCGCGGCATTAGCTGCATGTGGTGGTGCTTCAACTGAAGCTAAAACTGATACAGCTGCTACAACAGTTGATACAGCTAAAGCTGCAACAATGGATACTACTGCTCCTGCAATGGATACTACTGCAAAAGCAAAATAAATTATTAGCTTCCAGCTAGAAGGTTAAATTATTCATTAAGGCAACTTTTTAGATAGGAATGCAAAATTTCTGAGCCCTTGGTTTCGACCAGGGGCTTTTTGTTTGCTATAAGCCCTAAACCTTAAAAACGAATATCTGTTAGTTTTTAGACCTAAAAATGGAAAGATTTTTGACTAATAGCCTACAATAGCCTATCTTTGTTCTCCGATGAAAGCAAATATTAACAATTGGTTTTACTGTTTCTTTTATTTCTACTTTAATCAAAGTAGCCGGGTTGTATTTGTAAAAGCGTAAAGAAAATAACTAAATATACAGTCCCGGCCCACCAGCCGGGATTTTTGTTTAAAAGCGGATAAGAAGATAGTGGGGATGGATTAAAAAGGGAAAAAGAATAGGAAGTAATTAGAATGAATAAAAAAGTAGCAATACAAGGGTACGAAGGAAGTTTCCACCAAGTGGCAGCTAGGCATTTTTTTGGTAAAAATGTAGAAGTAATTACTTGCGATACATTTAGAAAAGTAGTTCAATTAGGGGGCGATGCTACATTGTCGGACGGCGCTGTGATGGCTATAGAGAATTCAATTGCTGGAAGTATTCTACCTAATTATAATTTATTGCAAAAAAGTAAGTTGCAAGTTATTGGTGAAGTGTATTTATCTATTAGCCAAAATCTTTTAACTTATCCAGGTGTAAAATTAGAAGATATTAAAGAAGTGCATAGTCATCCCATGGCTATCTTACAATGTTTGGATTATTTAGAAAAGTATAATTGGAAATTAGTAGAGTCGGAGGATACCGCGCTGAGTGCTAAAATAGTGCAGCAACAAAAAAGCAAACATACTGCTGCCATTGCTAGTAAGCTAGCGGCTCAAATGTTTGATTTAAATATTATCACACCAGATATTCATACTTTAAAAAATAATATTACTCGTTTTTTAATTCTAAGTCCTGCAAGCACTAAAACAGCAGTAGAGCAAGCGAACAAAGCATCTATCTATTTTCAAACCGATCACTCTAGAGGTATACTTGCTAAGGTACTTGCCAAAATTGCGCAAGGAAATGTGAATTTGAGTAAGCTACAAAGTATGCCTATACCAGGCAGCACTTTTAAATACGGGTTTTATGCCGACTTAGAATTTGATAATAATAAACAAATTGAAAAAGTATTAGAAGCATTGAAAGGCTTAACCAATAGTATTAGAATATTCGGTATGTATCAAAAAGGTAAAGTGGTAAAAGGATAATTATGAAATGGACAACCGCAAATAGATTAGAGGGTATTGGAGAATATTATTTTTCTACCAAACTGCGCGAAATTGACGAGCTCAATAAAGCCGGTAAGGGAATACTTAATTTAGGTATTGGCAGTCCCGATTTACCGCCGCATCCAGAAGTGATTCAAACTTTACACGAAGAAGCGATTAAAGAAAATGTACATGGTTATCAATCTTATAAAGGCTCGCCTATATTAAGAGAGGCGGTAGCGAATTGGTATAAAAAATATTTCAAGGTAGCGGATATCAATCCGGCTACTGAAATACTTCCTTTATTAGGAAGTAAGGAAGGGATCATGCATATATGTATGACCTATTTAAATGAAGGAGATCAGGTCTTAATTCCAAATCCTGGTTATCCTACATATACAAGTGCAGTTAAATTAGCGGGTGGGACCCCGTTATACTATGAGTTGACTGCCGAAAACAGTTGGGCGCCTGACTTTGAAAATTTAGAAAAATCAGATTTATCAAAAGTCAAGTTAATGTGGGTAAATTATCCGCATATGCCAACAGGCCAAAGGCCTACGAAAGAACTATTTGAAAAAATAGTCGCCTTTGGAATAAAGCATCAAATATTGATTTGTCATGATAATCCTTATGCCTTCATTTTAAATGATAAGCCTGAAAGCTTATTGTCAATTGATAGGGCCAAAGAGGTAGTGATAGAATTAAACTCTCTAAGTAAAAGTCAGAATATGGCTGGATGGAGGGTAGGCATGTTAATTGCTGCCGAAGACAGAATCAATGAAATACTTAGGTTTAAATCCAATATGGACAGTGGTATGTTTTTACCCGTGCAATTAGCAGCTGCTAAAGCATTAAGTCTTGATCAAAGTTGGTATGACTCCGTGAATAAAATATATACAGCACGACGCGAAAAAGTATTCGAGTTATTAGATGTTTTAAAATGTGTCTACACTAAACAACAAGTAGGCATGTTTGTATGGGCCAAAATTCCCGCAACTTACAAAGATGGATATGCATTAAGTGATAAGGTATTATACGATGCAAATGTTTTTATTACTCCAGGAGGCATTTTTGGCTCTGCAGGTAACGAATACATTAGAGTGAGTTTATGTGGTTCCATAGAAAAATTTAGTGATGCCATAAAAAGAATTGAAGCATGCGTTTAACAGTTATTGGGATTGGTTTAATGGGAGGTTCACTGGCTTTGTCTTTGAAAAAGAAAGGCATGGTATCCAAGGTGATTGGGGTGGACCAGAACATTGAACACCAAAACCAAGCATTGCAATTGGGTATTGTGGATGAGATCATGTCCTTGGAAGATGCTATTGCTGCTTCCGATGTGATTGCTATTGCCACGCCCATTAATGTAGCAGAAAATTTATTGCCCACTATTTTAAACCTGGTGAACAAGCAAGTTGTTTTTGATTTAGGTTCTACTAAAGAAAGTATTGTTAAGATTGCGAACGAGCATATGAACAAAGGCCGATTCGTTCCAACACATCCTATGTGGGGAACTGAATTTAGCGGTCCTGCTGCAGCACAAAACGATGCTTTCATTGACAAGGCGACTATTATTTGTAATAAAGAACAAGTAGACAAGGATGCCTTGGCTTTAGTAGAAAAAATTTATCAAGCTTTAGGTATGCATATACTTTATATGGATGCCATTAAACATGACATACATGTAGCGTATGTGAGTCATATCTCACATATTACTTCTTTTGCATTGGCGAATACCGTGTTAGAGAAGGAAAAAGAGTCTGATGCTATTTTTGAGTTAGCAAGTAGTGGTTTTGAAAGCACAGTGCGATTGGCTAAGTCCAATGCAGAAATGTGGGTTCCCATTTTTATGCAAAACAAAGAAAATGTATTAGACGTTTTGAACGAGCATATTAGTCAGTTGCGTAAGTTTAAAGCTAGTTTGGAAAAAGAAAATCCAGACTACCTTTTGGAATTGATTCAAAGTGCCAATCAAATAAAAAAGATTTTAAAATAATTAAAAAAAAGCGAAGCGCATAAAGTGACTTAGCAAAAAAATATAAAAATGAAGAAGAAAGAAGAAGTGGAAATTACGAATGAATTAATAGAGGCCGTTAAATCGAAAAAAACGTTTACTGAAATTGGAATTAATGACCAGTTGGTAAAAGCGGTAACAGAATTAGGGTATACACATGCTACTGAAATTCAAGAGCGTTCTATTCCAGTTTTAATAAGTGGAACTAAAGATTTTATTGGATTAGCGCAAACAGGTACAGGTAAAACTGCTGCCTTTGGTTTGCCCTTATTACAATTAATTAAAACAGCAGAAAAATTCCCTCAAGCCTTAGTGGTTTGTCCAACAAGAGAATTATGTATGCAAATTGTGAGCGAAATGAATTTGTTTAAAAAACATATTCCAGGTTTGCAAGTATTAGCCGTATACGGTGGAACTTCTATTGGTTTACAAATCAAAGATTTAAAAAGAGGCGTACAAGTAGTAGTAGCCACTCCAGGTCGTTTAATTGACTTAATAGAAAGAAAGGCCATTAACTTAGAGAAGATTGAATATGTTGTATTAGATGAAGCAGATGAGATGTTAAACATGGGATTCCAGGATGACATTGAGTTTATTTTAAAGAATACACCGAATAGAGAAAGTATCTGGTTGTTTAGTGCCACTATGCCTGCTGAAATTAGAAAAGTAAGTAAGCGTTACATGAAAGAGCCAGTAGAAGTAACTATTGGTAAGGTAAATGCTACGAACAAAAGTATTGACCATCAGTACTATTTAACCTCGGCCCAACATCGTTATGAGACTTTAAAAAGAATCATTGATTTTAACCCAGGTATTTATGGTATTATTTTTACCAGAACAAAGGCCGATGCACAAGAAGTAGCACAACGTTTAACACGTGAAGGTTATGATATCGATGCCATTCATGGCGATTTAACACAACAACAACGTGATAGAGTCATGGGTCAATTCCGTGACAAGAGTTTACAATTATTAATTGCAACCGATGTGGCTGCAAGAGGTATTGATGTAAAAGGTATTACCCACGTAATTAACTTTGAATTACCTGATGATGTAGAAGTATACACACATAGAAGTGGTAGAACGGGTCGTGCGGGTAGTCAAGGTATTTG
Organism: Chitinophagaceae bacterium; assembly: GCA_947380435.1. Taxonomy (GTDB): domain Bacteria; phylum Bacteroidota; class Bacteroidia; order Chitinophagales; family Chitinophagaceae; genus Sediminibacterium. Next base: position 2,134 of record CANCRC010000049.1, on the reverse strand, counting down.
TATTTCAATTGTACACGCGCGTGAGTCTTATCGTTTGCGTCAAATTGAAAACATGAACAAATGTACTTTTCATAAATTAGATATACCTAGTGGTAAGGATGTTTGTAGAAAACAATTTTTCCATGTAATGGATAAATTAATGTCTACCGATGTTAGTCATGGCGATTACGAAACTTATGTACCTATGTTGGCTGAGAAATTTGCTGATATGAGTAAGGAAGAAATTTTAAAACGTGTGGCGGCATTAGAGTTCAACCGATTCTTAAGTTATTATGAAAATGCGCAGGATTTAAATATTCGCACTGCAGATAAAGGACGTCGTGAACCTATGCAACAACAAGATCGCAACCGCGATAGAGGCCGTCAAGAATTTGGTGGTGCCGATCGTGGAAGAACAAGAAGCAATGATCGTGGTATGGAGAGAAGCGCTGGTGACCGTGGAAGTCGCGGTGCAGAAAGAGGTGCAAGTGGCTATACTCGTTTATTTGTAAACTTAGGTACCAAGGATGGTTTTTACAAGGCTAGTTTTTTACAATTTATTTTAGACATGAGCGACTTAAGAAAAGAAGCTTTAGGTAAAATAGATATGCGTGATATGAATAGCTGGGTAGAAATTGAATCGGGTGCTGCTAAGCAAATGATTAATGCGGTAGATGGTAAAAATTATAAAGGCCGTCGTATTAGAATGAATGATGCAGATAGTGGTGGACCAAAAGGTTTTTCTAAAAGAGAAGGTTAATTATAAAAATCAATAATAGAGATAAAAAGAGAGATTAAAAAAAACAGGTTCAAAAAAAGTAAAATAAATATTTAAATATTAAAATTGGAAAAAATGGGAGACTTAACAGAACAACAACAAAAAGTAAGCATTTTATTAAAAAAATCACCCTTGATTATTTCAGGTCCATGCAGCGCAGAGACTGAAGAACAAGTAATGCAAACGGCTATTCGTTTAGCGGCTACTGGTAAAGTAGATATTATGCGTGCAGGTATATGGAAGCCAAGAACCAGACCCGGAAGTTTTGAAGGGATTGGTACCAAAGGTTTGCCATGGATGCAACAAGCTAAAAAAGAAACGGGTTTGCCTATTGCTGTGGAAGTTGCCACTGCCAAACAAGTAGAAGATGCTTTGCATTTTGGAGTTGATGTATTGTGGGTAGGCGCGCGTACCACTGTAAACCCTTTTAGTGTGCAAGAAATTGCAGACTCATTAAAAGGAGTGAAAGTGCCTGTGCTTATTAAGAATCCTATTAATCCAGATTTAGAATTATGGATTGGTGGTATGGAGCGTATTGCTAAAGCAGGTATTGAAGAATTAGGATTAATCCATCGTGGATTTAGCTCTTATGGAAATACCGAATATAGAAATGCACCTATGTGGCATTTAGCTATTGAAATGAAACGCCGTTACCCAGGTATTCCAATGATTAATGATCCTTCACATATTTGTGGTCGTCGCGATATTTTACAAGAAGTAGCGCAACAAGCTATTGACTTAGACTTTGATGGTTTAATTATTGAATCACATATCGACCCAGATAATGCTTGGAGCGATGCGAAGCAACAAATTACTCCAGAGGTATTAAAAGAAATGTTGGAAGCTATTCGTTGGAGAAAAGAAGACGTTGCTTCTGCAGAATACCATGCAGCGCTTGAAAAATTACGTCAACAAATTAATCAATTAGATGATGAGTTGTTGCAAGTATTATCAACGCGTATGAAAGTGGCTGAAAAAATTGGTGAGTATAAGAAAAACAATGATATCACTATTTTGCAAACCAATCGTTGGAATGAAATTTTAGAGCGCGCTGTAGGCAAAGGCAATAAAGTAGGCTTAAGTGAAGATTTTATTACCAAGTATATGGACGCCGTTCATATGGAAAGTATCAATCATCAAAATAAAATAATGAATAGCTAGTGAGTGTTTATAGTATTTGTACACATTTATAATTTTGTACACTATCAAAATATAAAATCTGTATTTCTAATATAAACTAATTCTCATTACTTAATGTAAAGCATCCAACATTTAAAGCATCATTCAATGAAAAACTGGAAAGTAAAATTTTCGTCTCAAACAGTATCTTTTTTCTTAGAGGGTAAGTTTGCTGCCATACCTAATATGGTAGACAAG
>CANCRC010000048.1 GCA_947380435.1 Chitinophagaceae bacterium | reverse complement strand
TTAAATTTAGTATTAAAATAGTAAACAAACCCACTTACTAGTAAAGCTATAACTAGCCATAGCCAGCTTAGGTCTATAATGTCTTGAAATACTTTATTTTTCTTGGTCTTATCTTTTTCTAACATCAAATAGCCCACATCCTTGGCTAATTTTAAAAGCGAGGCGGAATCTAATCCATTGTAATAGCCACGAATTTGCATTTTTTTATCTATTAAAATAAAGCGGCTGGTATGCACAAAATCGGGGCTAATAGGTTCTTGGCTAAATTTGTCTACTCTTAATTCTTCAAATGCAAACTTATATATTGAATCGCGATTACCAGTGAGTAGCCACCAGTTGTCGGCTATCACACCCGTCTTATTGGCATAGGCTCTTAATACAGGAACACTGTCTCTAACAGGGTCTACACTAATGGACATAAAATGAACAATAGAAGTATCTACCTTTTTACGCACATCTCCTCCTCTAGAAAAAGATTTTTGCAGCTTACTCATGTTACTAGTAAGCCTTGGGCAAATACTACCACAGCTGGTAAAAAATAAATCCAGAATAATTATTTTTCCCTGCTGGTCATATAAATTAACGGTATCGCCTAATTGATTCACCAATTGAATATTCTTAGTGGTATGCCAAATGCTATCCGATTTTTGTTTACCATCCACCACTTGCTCCATAACAGTGTCTAACAAATAATGGCGAGGCATAATAACAGCAGTATCGCTTGCCGATTTCAACCACAGGTAACAAGCAACAGGTATTACCAGCGCAATTAATAAACCGTAAATGGATTTCTTAGACATTTTTACTATTTAAAAAACCACCTCTATGATTGAGGTGGTTTTATTTTTATGAGTTACAATTTTTTTATGCCTAGTTTTTAATAATAGGGTTCTACTGCAGGTTTAGCCGTTTCATGACTTGTGCCTATGGTTTCATGTTTAGCATCAGTTGCTTCATGCTTTGCATCTGTAGCTTCATGTTTTGCTGCTCCGTGCTCTTCCCCCTCTTTCTTCTCTACTTTAATAGTGGCTTGCTCTTTAAAATAAGAATCGTAGTCGTTACGTAAATTTCTAAATGAATTACCATCCCATAAGAAAGCGCCAATAAACCATACAAATAATAATAAAGGCACTACAATGGTCATGATTAAGTTTTTCACTTCATGCTTTAAGTGCATAAAATAAGCAACAATATAGAAAGCCTTGGCCATCATTAATATAACAATGGCTCCTTTAATAGCTAATTTTAAGCCCACTGAAGTCATGCTCATCATCCAGAAACCTAAGATTAATTCAATAATAGTAAATACCGATAAGATAATGGTTACTTTCTTAATTTCTGCAATAGCTTCTGCGTTATGCGCTTCGTGGTCTGTGTGTGAATGTGACATATAAATTTTTGAATGCTAGTTATAATAAATAAAATATAGTAAATACAAATACCCAAACTAGGTCTACAAAGTGCCAGTATAAACCAGCTTTTTCAATCATTAAGTAATGACCTCTTTGTTCAAACTTATCCATAAGTGTCATGATAAGCATGATGATATTAATAACTACCCCACTAAATACGTGGAAGCCATGAAAACCTGTAATAGTAAAAAAGAAATTGGTAAAGTTAGTAGAGCTTGCTGTACCATCTGCATTTAAAAAAGGATTCGCTCCCCACCAAGCACCTTCATGAAATAAATGATTCCACTCCCAAGCTTGACAACTTAAAAAGGCAAGACCTCCAATAATAGTTAAAATCATATTTCTCACTACACCTTGCTTATCCATGTTTTTACCAGCATGTACTGCTAATACCATGGTCACAGAGCTAACGATTAATATAAAGGTCATGATACTTACAAACACCAAGGGTGCATGCACTCCTGCTGGAGCAAATGGGAAACTTCTAAATACTTCGTTAGAGTTAGGCCATCCGTTGGTTGAAAAACGGACTGTACCATAAGAGATTAAAAAAGCACCAAAAGTAAAGGCGTCACTCATTAAAAAGTACCACATCATTACTTTTCCGTACTCAGAACTAAAGGGGCTTTTTCCTCCTCCCCATAATTTTGCTTCATTTGGTGAAGCGGTTGTTGTTGTTGACATGTTCAATTTCTATTTCAGTGCAAAAATATTGGCTATCAAGGATATTCGTATCAAAAAACCGGGTTTTTTTGTATTAATCTTTAACAAAACTCAGCCCTTTTATCCAATCCAATGAAGGAAGACAAAAAGGTAAATCCAAAGTATATCTACAAAATGCCAGTAGGTTGATAGCAATTCTACCGGCAAGGTATTTTCTGTGTTGTTTTTGGCCAAAAATGACTTAAAAGACACCCCAATAAGCGCAATTACCCCACCTAAAACGTGCAATAGGTGCAAAATGGTAATAACGAACAAAAATGAGGCTGCTGAATTGCTTCTTGGACCCGTTAAAGCAATATTATTAGCTTGAAGTGCCATGAAGCCTTGGACCTGTAAAATCATAAAAACTACCCCTAAAATAGCGGTTAGGCTTAAAAATCCACGGTAAGGATTTTGAAGACCTTCTTTGGCTTTTTTAACTGCCATTTGAATGGTAAAGCTGCTTAGCAGTATAACTACGGTAGCAATAAAGAAAACCTTAGGTAGTTCAAAATCCAACCAGTTGGCCTGGCTCTTTTTTACAATATAGGCACTGGTTAAACCAGCAAACATCATTACAATGCTGCCCAGCCCTGCATATAAAACCATCTTGTAGGGATGCATCTTATTTTTTCCAACGCTTGTATTTAATTCTGTTGCCATAAAATATATTTTATAATTTATCTGCGAGTAAGGCTAAATAAACAATAGGTAAATAAATATAACTGCTAAACATAACTCTTCTTGCTGCGGGCACGCCCATGTTTTGATACAATCTAATACATTGCACCACCATAAAAATATTGGCCACTAGTAAAATCCACATACTTACTTGACCTGTTAGGTTTAAATAATAAGGAATAAAACCAACAGGTATCATAAGCACTGCATACATAATAGATTGTAAGGCTGTAAAACGTGTAGGTCCTTCTTTAGCAGGTAATAATTTAAAACCCACTCTAGAATAATCGGTATGTGATACCCAAGCAATTGCCCAAAAATGTGGGAACTGCCATAAAAATTGAATTAAGAATAAAGCTAAACCTGCATACGCAAAATCGTCATTGCCTGCTACCCATCCTATTAAACAAGGAAGGGCTCCTGGAAAAGCACCTACTAAAACAGCGATTGAATTTATTTTTTTAAGCGGCGTATAAATAAAAGCATATAAGAATAAACTAAAAGCAGAAAGTAGTGCAGCAGAAAAATTAAAATACTTCCACATAATGGCTACTCCTAGAACACCAGTAATAATAGCAAAAGTATAAGCTGTTTGTTGAGACATTCTTCCAGACGCTACAGGGCGATTCGCTGTGCGCTTCATTTGCGCATCGGTATCTTTTTCTACGGCCTGGTTAATGGCGTTGGCACTTCCTGTAATACATAAGCCCGCAAAAGTTAAAAGTAAAATCATGGACCAATCATAGGCCATGACTTTGGGAGCCAACATATAACAAATTACACAAGTAAACACCACTGTAAAACTCAGGGTGAATTTCATTAATTGTGCGTAATTAGTAAGTGTTTGTTTCAAGAAATATTTTTTTTCAAAATTATAATTCAACAAAAAGAAAGTTCAACCACAATTGTATCAAATTACAATGCCCTGAAATCAGGGCATTGTAAAACTGAATATTGTTAACTAGTGTGTTTCTGTTTCATCCGCACCCACTGGAGTGGTTTGTGGAATAAAATCATGTCCATCTTTACCGTAATCATAAGGCCAACGGTGTACTTCTGGTATTTCACCAGGCCAGTTACCATGACCAGGACGAATTGGTGTAGTCCACTCTAAAGTATTAGACTCCCATGGATTTAACACGGTTACTTTACGTCCTTTAAATATTGAGTAGAAGAAATTAATTAAGAATAAGATTTGAACAGCAAAAACAATCATAGCTACAGTGCTAATAAAACGATTTAACTCCGCAAATTGTTTAAAGCTCTCCCAAATACTAAAATCAAAATAACGACGAGGCATACCCGCTAAACCTTGATAATGCATTGGCCAGAAAATCATATAAGCACCCGCTAATGTAATCCAGAAGTGAATGTACCCTAATGAATTATTTAAATAGCGACCATACATTTTAGGGAACCAATGATAAACACCTGCGAACATACCAAACATAGAGGCCACACCCATTACTATATGGAAATGCGCTACTACGAAATAACTATCGTGTAAATAAATATCTAATGCAGCGTTACCCAACCAAATACCTGTTAAACCACCAGAGATAAATAAACTTACAAATCCGATAGCGAATAACATACCTGGTGTGAAACGAATATTACCTCTCCATAAAGTAGTTAACCAGTTAAATACTTTAATAGCAGAAGGTACCGCAATTAATAAAGTTAAAAGAACGAATACCGATCCTAAGAATGGGTTTAATCCTGTAACGAACATATGATGCGCCCAAACTAAGAAGGCTAAAATAGCAATAGCAAATAAAGAACCCAACATAGCCATATAACCAAAGATAGGTTTACGAGAATTCACTGACATGATTTCAGAAACCATACCCATGGCAGGTAATAATATAATGTATACCTCAGGGTGACCTAAGAACCAGAATAAGTGTTGGAATAAAATAGCAGAACCACCTTCGTTAGATAAAGCACCTACTCCATTTACATAAATATCAGAAAGATAAAAACTTGTTCCGAAGTTTCTATCAAAAATTAATAAGATCATACCAGACAATAATACTGGGAAAGATAGTACCCCTAATACTGCTGTAAAGAACAATGCCCAAATAGTTAAAGGCAAACGAGTCATGCTCATTCCTTTCGTACGCATGTTCAAGATAGTTGCGATATAATTCAAGCCTCCTAATAAAGAAGAGACAACGAATAAGGCCATCGCGATTATCCATAAATCCATACCTGTTTTAGAACCAGGAGAAGCATCGTGTAAAGCTGACAATGGAGGATAGGCTGTCCAACCACCACTGAAAGGTCCTGTTTCAACAAATAAAGAAGATAACATTACAATACTTGCAGTAAAGAAGAACCAATAGCTTAACATATTTAAAAATGGAGACGCCATATCGCGTGCACCAATTTGAAGTGGAATTAAAAAGTTCGCAAAAGTACCAGACAAACCTGCTGTTAATACAAAGAATACTAATACCGTTCCGTGAGTTGTTACTAAAGCATAATAAGCTTCTGGTGTAATTTGACCACCTTTTGCCCATTTACCTAAGATAGATTCTAACCAAGGAAAACTTGCATCAGGATAACCTAATTGCAAACGGAATAGTACGCTCATTAAACCACCTAATACTGCCCAAACCATACCTGTGATCAAGAATTGCTTCGCGATCATTTTATGGTCTTGACTAAATACATATTTAGTTAAGAAAGTATCATGGTGTTCATGATGACCATGATCATCGTGTCCGTGACTTTCATGACCGTGTAAAACTGCTTCGTGACTCATACCTTTTATTTAAATATTTTAATCTTTCTATTTTAAAAATTCTAAGTGTTTTGTTGGCTCTATTATAAAGCTTGCTAAACCTTAAAATTATTTTTACATTTTTGCTGTAGTTACCTTAGTAGTACTATCTGCTTTTACTACCGGCACTGCGCTGGGATCCTTTTCAGGAAAAGCAGTGAAGTATTGTGGCTTTTGTTTAGCCATCCATAAATCATATTCTTCTTGATCTACCACTTCAATGACGCCTTTCATAGAGTAGTGCCCATTTCCACACATTTGATCGCAAGAAATTTCATAAGCAAAATTGGGGTTGCCCGTTTTCTCACGCATTTCTTTTGTAGTGTAGATAGGTGTAAACCACATAGTGGTAGGAATACCAGGCACAGCGTCCATCTTCAAACGGAAATGCGTTAATCCTACATCATGAATTACATCTCTTGAACCTAAAATTAATTTAACAGGTTTGCCTTTTACGACATACATAGTTTGCTCTGTTAAAATATCGTCTTTTGAATAAGTATCGTCCCAGATAATACCAACAGAGTTAGTAGCTGGGTCAATATTCTTATAATATTTTTTTCCAAATACAGCGTCTTTTCCTGGGTAACGGAATATCCAACCAAATTGTTTTCCAGTAACTTCTACCACCATGGCATTCTTAGGAGGTTCTCCTGTAAAGAAAAACCAGTTACGTAAACCAAACACTACTAGAACAGTTAATGCAATGGCAGGAATAGCTGTCCAAATTAATTCTAGTTTAGTACTATGGGCAAAGAAGAATACTTTTCTATTTTTATCTTCTTGGTATTTGTACGCAAACCAGAATAATAATACTTGGGTAATTACAAATACAATACCTGTAATAATTAAAGTCACAAAAAGCATTTCATCTACTTTCTCTCCTTGAACACTTGCCGCACCTTGTGCTAATTGTGTTTTACCGTAATAGGCTTTATTACAAACGTAAATACCTATAAAGCCTAGGACCAAAAAAGCAACCATCAAAAATCCGTTGATTTTGTTGTTTTGTTGACGACTGGCTTCTTCGCCTTTTAAAATGGATACGTACTCACTTGCTTTGGCAATTTGAAAAATTACCACAAAAATAAAGACGATGATTGCAACAGATAAATATAAACTCATAATTCGTTTTTTCTAAATCAATAATTATACTTGATGAATAATACTTTCTTTTAGGAAAGGATGGTATTTTGGAATTAAAGGCTTGCTTGCTAAAGAGCGCGCTACCATTAATATCATTACACCAACGAAGAAAGATAAAATACCAAAATCTAACCAACCTAATGAAACGTGCTCTTTCATTAAAGAACCCATTACCATTTGGTAAAAATCAATCCAGTGTCCAAATAAAATAAGTACTGCCATGAAGGCTACTAAAGTAAAATTACGTTTAGCAGAACGCTTCATTAATATAATTAATGGGCAAAGGAAATTGATAAATAAGTTTAAGAAGAAAATAGGTTTGTAAGCTCCTTGCACACGGTGCTTGAAGTAAACGGTTTCTTCAGGAATATTGGCGTACCAAATAAGCATGTATTGAGAGAACCATAAATAGGTCCAGAATATAGAGAAGGCAAACATGAATTTACCTACATCATGTAAATGCTCGCTATTGGATAATTCCATATAGCCTTTGTTTTTCATGTACACTAACCATAAAGCAATTAAGGCCATACCTGCCACAAATGAACTTGCGAAAGTATACCAGCTATACATAGTTGAATACCAATGTGCGTCAATACTCATTAACCATAACCAAGGCACAGTTGATGCTACTGTTAAACCAAACCACACTAAGAAAAATCCTGAGCGGGTCATGCTTCTAATATTAAATTTATGCGCAGTTTCGTGATCCATTGGAGCGATATCTGCTTCCAAACTAATTTGACGCATTCTGTATCCGAAATAACTCCAAAGAATAATGGTAAGTGAAGTCCATATAATAAAGAAAGTAGGATTCAAGAAACCAGCCTTCCCTTTTAAGATAGGATCCTTGGCCACTGCTTCAGCATCTAACCAATGATAGATATGATGATTATGACTTAATACTACATAGAATAATACTAATAAGGTAATACCACCAAAAATGGGTACTAAAGTAGAAATAGCTTCTGCAATTCTTCTGAAAGATTGCATCCAAGCAGCTTGCGCCATAGTACTAAAACATAAAAAGAACATAGCAGCATTGGTTACTAAAGTCCAAAAAATAGTATTGTACATTAAGGTTCCCCAAAAATGTACTTGCTCATGTTCGTCTGAACTAAATCCTTTGGTAAACATACCGTACAATAAAGCAGCGGCGCCTATGCCTATTAATGCATAAGACCATGTTTTAAGATTACCAGGAATTTCGAATTGCTCTTTAATAGATGCCATCTTACTTCTTTTGTTTATTCTTAATATATTTTATAATCATCCAGCGTTGATGCTTGTTCAATTGTGATGCATAAGAACCCATCAAGTTTTTTCCGTAAGCCACAGAATAAAACATTTGACCAGCAGGCATGTTCTCATATTTAGCATCGCCTACTAATGTTGCAGGTTTTGCAGCGAAGGCCCCATTGCCACCATTGTATAAAGGACCATTACCATCTAATTTAGCGCCATGACAAATACCACAGTTCACTAAATACAAACGCTCTGCTTCTGCTGCGTCTCTTGCACTTAAAGAATCGATAGGATTTGGAACTAATTTAGAAGCATTGTAATTCGTTGTATCGCCTGCTTTATCTTTTGCATAAGGGAAAGGCATTTCCTTGCCACGTGCAATAGTACCTGCCACAGGAAGGTTATCATAATGAATACCTTTTGCTGCTAAGTTGCTATGATCGGCATAGGATTCATAAGCACGGCTATAAGCCATATCAGGCATATAGATAGTACCAGGTGTACGCTTCACTTCTTCACAGCTTACCAATGTAATCGCTGCGATAGCAATAGTTAAAAGCAGATTCTTATTAATGTTATTTTTATTCATCGTTCTGGTTAGATTATACTTTATCTAATTATTTCGTTCTCTTAATTATTTATAGTGCTTAAAGGGCTACTTGTTTAGTGTTATATAAATCGTCCTCTTTATCATAAGTACCAAACCACCATTCTTCTTCAGCTACTTGAACATCTGTTTCAATGGCACCATTCGATTTTAAGAAGGCTAGTAAATCATCTGTATTTGTTTTATCGGTGCACTCAATGACCATTACAAATAAATCATCGGTAGCACGCTTATGAAAATGATGCTTCTTCACACCAGGCGCTAATTGACATAACCAACAAAAAGTCATTACCATTCCTACTGCAGCAAATAAAACGGTTAACTCAAATATAATAGGTATCCAAGCTGGTAAAGCAAAGTGGGGTTTACCACCAATGTTTAAAGGCCAGTCTTTCGTGAAAATCCAACTAATGGCACTCACAGCAGTGGCTGTACCTGTGATACCATAAATAAAACCAGCAGTGTGTAAGCTTGTTTCGCGCATACCCAATGCGTGGTCTAAACCATGCACGGCGAAGGGTGTGTATACATCTTTTATTTTATAGCCAGCAGTACGCACTTGCTTTACTGCAGGAAATAAAACTTTTTCTTCATCAAAACAGCCAACTACAAATTTCTTTTGTGCCATAATTTTTTTCTTAATCGATATTATAATTAATGTGCATGCGCATTATCGTGAACAAATTTATCCAAGGGTTCTGCTTCCAATTTCTCAAATTCAGGTTTGAAAGATTCTCCGCTTCTTTTCAATACATATTTAATTTCTGCTACCGCAATAACAGGGAAATATTTAGCAAATAAGAAGAAGCAAGTAAAGAATAAACCAAAAGTACCTAAATAGAAACCTACCTCGTAAATAGATGGGCTATAGTAAACAGACCAGCTAGATGGTAAATAGTCACGGTATAAAGAAGTTACAATAATTACGAAACGCTCAAACCACATACCAATATTTACAATGATACTCATGAAAAAAGTAACAAAAACATTTCTTCTCATTTTTCTTGACCAGAAAATTTGAGGAGACAATACGTTACAAGCCATCATACCCCAATAGCTCCAACCATAAGGGCTAAATAAATAAGCACGAGAATACCAGAAAGTATATCCTTCATATTTATTTTGAGAATACCAACCCATAAATAATTCTGTTAAGTAAGCAATACCTACAATAGATCCTGTAAGTACAATTACTTTATTCATTAAGTCGATATGTCCAATAGTGATATAGTCGGTTAATCCGAAAACTTTACGCACCACAATTAATAAAGATTGTACCATCGCAAAGCCAGAGAAAATCGCACCTGCTACGAAGTAAGGAGGGAAGATAGTGGTATGCCAACCAGGAATAACTGAAGTGGCGAAGTCAAAAGATACAATAGTGTGTACTGACAATACTAATGGAGTACTTAAACCGGCTAACACTAAAGATAAACTCTCGTGACGTTGCCAATGTTTAGTAGAACCTGTCCATCCAAAAGAAGCAATACCATATAATTTTTGTCTAAGTTTAGTAAACGCACGATCACGCACAGTGGCTAAATCGGGTAATAAACCAGAGTACCAGAATAATAATGAAACAGTGAAATAAGTAGAGATCGCAAACACGTCCCATAATAAAGGTGAGTTAAAATTCACCCATAATGGACCACGTGAGTTAGGATAAGGCATAATAAAGAAGGCTAACCAAACACGACCCATGTGGAAGATAGGGAATTGACCAGCACACATAACGGCAAAAATAGTCATCGCTTCTGCAGCACGGTTCACCCCAGTTCTCCAACCTTGACGGAATAATAATAATACAGCTGAAATTAAAGTACCCGCGTGACCAATACCTACCCACCATACGAAGTTGGTAATATCCCAACCCCAACCAATTGTTTTATTTAAGTTCCACTGGCCAATACCATAAGTTACCTCACGATATAAACTGAATACTCCAAATAATAATAGAGCAACAGCAATGAAAAAACCAATGTACCATAAACGAGATGGCTTCACTTCAATAGGGCGCAAGATATCCTCGGTAACTTGGTGAAAATTTTTCTCACCATATACCAATGGTTCGCGCAACTGTGATTCGTATTTAATATGCATCTTTAACTATTTCTTAAATTTTTTAATCTATATTTTTTATTACGCTTTTTCTTCCTCTACCGTGTTTCTTACTTTGGCTAAATAAGTCACATTTGGTAAAACGTGTAATTGCTCTAAAACATAAAACTGACGATTTGGATTCTCTACGCGTACTTTAGTAATTGCGCTATGTTTATCATTCGCGTTACCAAAGTTGATGGCGCTAGTAGGACATGATTGTTGGCAAGCCACTTTCACATCTGAGTCTACCATTGGACGAGATTCTTTTTTCGCATCTAATTTAGCAGCTTGTAAACGTTGAACGCAGAAAGAACATTTTTCAATCACACCACGAGAACGCACTGTAACATCTGGGTTTAATACCATTCTTGTTAAGTCGTCGTTCATATTTAATACTACATCGTTCAATACATCTCTTTGATTGTCTGGGAAACTATCTGCTCCAGAATAATCGGCCCAGTTAAAGCGACGAACTTTGAAAGGACAGTTGTTTGCGCAATAACGAGTACCAATACAACGGTTATATGTCATTTGGTTTAAACCTTCAGAGCTATGGTTGGTAGCAGCCACCGGACAAACGTTCTCACAAGGAGCATTATCGCAATGTTGACACATTAATGGCTGGAATACCACTTTAGGATTATCCATATCACCACTAAAATATTTATCAATACGTAACCAATGCATTTCATGACCACGTAAAACTTCTGGCTTACCTACCACGGCAACGTTGTTCTCTGCATTACATGCTACCACGCAAGCACCACAACCATTACAACTATTTAAATCTACACTCATGCCCCACTTAATACCCGGACGAGCATACACTGGATAAATAGTTCCTTGTGCTTCATAGTTTTCTAATCCACCATAAGGTTTAGTTTCTGCTTCACGCTCTTCTAAAATTTCTGTTGGATTTTTTATGTATTCAGCTAAAGTAATTTCTTTCATTACTTCGGTACGATTACCTTGAGCAGTATCGTAACGGAAATGTGTTTGTGTTAAGGCCACAGGATAAGTTTCACCTGTAACAGTTAAAGTAACATTACTACAAGCAAATTGTACCAATCCATTTTCAATGCAAGCTAAAGGATATGCATTTTTACCTGTACCAATAACTGATTTACCTAACGCTTCTGCACGACCATATCCCACTGCAATACCCACTGTTTGTGGATGTGTACCTGGAATAATTAAAACAGGAAGTTCAATTGATTTTCCGTCTACTGTTAATTTAACTACTTGCTTAGGAGGTTTTACTTCATAAGCATCGGCCTGACCTGCATTATTTAAATCAATGTTCAATAAAGTTTTTGCCATCGCAGGAGATACTATAATATAGTTATCCCAAGTAGCACGAGTAACTGGATCAGGTAATTCTTGTAACCATGGGTTACTCGCCCCTTGACCAGCACCAATTCCTACTTTTTGATATAAGGCTAATTCAATTTGATTGCTAGGCTTAGCTGCAGGAATAGTAACTGCTAATAATGCAGCTGCATTAAAATTAGCACCCGCTATACTTGGCGTAGCTGGATTAATCACCCCAGCTTGTAATGTTTTATTCCAAGCAGTCTCGCCACCTAATTTAGCAGACCAATAGTTTTTTAAATAAGTAGTATAATCGCTAGCGTCTCCAGACCATTTTAATAATGAGTCTTCGAAAGCACGTGTTTTAAATAAAGGAGAGATAGTAGGTTGAATGAAAGAGATATGACCAGATACTGGTTCAGCATCTCCCCAACTTTCTAAAAAGTGTGGAGCAGGAATTGAATATTTACAAAGCGCTGTTGTTTCATCTAATTTAGCATTGAATGAAATAGTTGTTTTCACTTTTGCTAAACCCGATTTTACTTTATCAGCAGCAGGCCATGTGTAAACAGGATTGGCACCATAAAATAAAACTGCGTTTACTTTACCTGCGTTCATATCATCTACAAAACTTGCAAAATCGCTATCAATACCTTGACGGTAATTTAAAGTCTCTGCAAAATTAATAGTAGAACCATTCGCACCAACCGCGTTGTTAATGGCGTTTACAATAATTTGCTCATTCACATTATTGCTACCCGATACTACTAAAGCAGCACCTTTGTGTGCTATTAATGTTTTAGCAGCCGCCTCAATACCTGCTTTTAATTTAGCATCAGAGATGCCCGTAATTTCACCGCCATTCACCGCGCTTAATAAAGCAGCAGCAATCATTGGTAATTCAGAAGGACGACATAAATATTTTTCATCTGCGTTAGAACCAGTCATACTAGCCACTGTTTCAAAGTGGATATGTCTACTCATTGCAGGATTTTTTTCATCTAATTTTTTTCCTACTGCATATTGTCTAGCAAATTCAACAGGGCTTAACCAAGTACCTAAGAAATCGGCACTTAAAGAAACAATGGCTTTTGCATTTTCAAAATGATAGGTAGGAATAATTGTTTTACCATAAGAAGCTTGGTTAGCAAGTAGCATTGCACTATGAGAAACCGCATCGTAAGTAATATGTTTACTTCCAGCATGCTTTGCTAAAAATTGAGCAATGACTTGTTTAGTAGAAGGAGAAGTAATGGAGCTTGTTACAATAACTGCAGCACCATTTAATTCACTTGCAATGGCTTTATCAATATCTTCAAAGCTTGCTTCTTTTCCAGAGATACTTGGGAAACGTAAACGAGCTGTATCATATAAGTCTAGAACAGAAGCTTGCACTCTAGCAGATGTACCGCCAGCAGTGATAGGGCTTAAATCATTTCCTTCTAATTTAATCGGACGACCATCGCGTACT
>CANCRC010000047.1 GCA_947380435.1 Chitinophagaceae bacterium | reverse complement strand
CGCATCGAGTGGCATAGCTGCACTATAGAAAGCATATACTGAAAACAAACTAAATCCAACAATTACAAAAGGAATAGGAGTTACACCCTTACTCATTAATTTTCCAATAATGGGCATCATAATCACACCCGCCAATGTGGGCGGTAATAAGGAGATACCTGTTTCAAAGGCAGTATAGCCCATAATTCTTTGCGCAAGAACTGGATAAACAAATACAGAAGTAAACAAACCAAAACCCGCCACAAATGTAAAAATGGTAGTGAAGGCTAAGTTTCGATTTTTAAGTACCCTTAAATTCACAGCAGGTTGTTTGATATTTAACTCATACAATATAAAGGAGACAAGTCCTATCACTGCTATTCCAGAACAATAACGAATCGTTTCACTATTGAACCACTCTTCCGATTCTCCTCTTTCTAAAACATATTGCAGGCATCCAATACCTGCCATGAGTAGCATAATACCGGTATAATCAATTTTAATGGCATCCTTGCCCTTGCCCTCTCCTTCTTTTTTATCAATAAAAGTGAAAGATAAAAAGGTAGCAACAATACCAATAGGAATATTAATCATGAAAATTAAAGGCCAGCTATTGTGTTCAATAATCCATCCACCCAAAGTAGGACCTAAGGTGGGTCCAAGTACAATACCCATTCCAAATAAACCTGCTGCCATGGGCCTGTCCTTGGGTTCAAAGGCATCAAATAAAATAGCTTGCGAGGTAGATAATAATGCACCTCCCCCAATACCTTGCACAAAGCGCCAAATAATTAATTCAATTAAACTATCGGACTGGCCGCATAAATAAGAGGCCGCAGTAAAAATAATCATCGAGACGATGTAATAATTTTTACGACCAAAATATTCAGCTAAAAAACCAGTGAGTGGAATAATAATCACATTGGCAATCGCATAAGAAGTGATCACCCAACTAACGTCTTCAATACTTACACCTAAGCTTCCTGAAATATCGTTTAAGGCAACATTTACAATAGAGGTATCGATCAACTCCATAATAGCAGCTGATACAGTTGTAATAACAATGATGGCTCTTGCGAATCCCTTAAGCGCTGGCATATGAACTATTTGTCAACGGTGATAAATACGCTCATACCTGCTCTTAATTTATTTTTAAAAGCAGCTTGATTGTTAATAGCAATTTTTACTGGAATACGTTGTGTTACTTTAATAAAGTTACCACTTGAATTATCGGGAGGCAGTAATGAAAATTTTGCACCAGTGGCATCGCTTAAACTTAATATAGTTCCTTCTATTGGAAGCTCTGGAAAGGCATCTAAGCGAATATTTACTTTTTTACCTTCTTGTAAACTTTCTAATTGGCTTTCTTTAAAATTAGCTACAATCCAATAACTGCTATCATTGACAATAGAAAACAAAGGCGTGCCTGCTTGCACAAACTGTCCAATATTAATATTCTTCTTTCCAATTTTACCAGCACTTGGTGTAATAATTTTGGTATAAGACAATTTCAATTCTGTTTCTTTGATTTTTGTTTTTTTCATATCAATCAAAGCCATCGCTCTATTCACGTTTTGTCTTAATACGGCTATTCTATTATTCGCAGTAGCTAATTCAGTTTGCGCATTGCTCAACTCTTGAGTAGAAGAAGACAATTGAAATTCTGTTTCTTCTAATTGCTTTCTTGTAATAGCCTGTTCTTTAAATAAATTTTGATCTCTTGTTAAATCGTTGTTCGATTTTTTTTGCTTAATTGTTTTTAAATCAATCAAACCTTTATTATTTTTCAAAGCCAATATGCCATTTTCTAATTGTGCCTGTGCATTAGAAACATCTGCTAATGATTGTTGTAAGTCGGCTTTTTGTTCTTCTAATTGCATTTGCAATTCAGCATCATCAATTTCAGCCACTAATTGGTTTTGTCCCACAGAATCATAGTCCTTAATGGAAATGGTTTTCACATAGCCGCCAATTCTGGTTAAAACGGGCACAATAGAAGTTTCTATTTGTGCATTATCTGTGGTTTCATGTGTTATTGAAAAAACGACTTTTTTGCCTCCGAAATATAGGGCTACGACTAATAAAGTGCTAATAACTACTTTACGAATATTGGCTTGTTTTTTCTTTTTTTGCTCCTCCATAATATTATAAAAATTAATATATTAAATGAAGCTGCAATATAATATATTAAGGGTAGAATATTATCATTATCGTATTATATCTAAATGATATTCCTGTATCAGACCTGGGTTTTCAGGTGTTAAAGTAAAGGCCAATTTGATTTTTTTATCTTGACATTGAATAATACAATAGCCCCTCATTTGATTCTCTGGAACCATTTCACCCACAGATATAATTTCACCTGCCTCTTTTAAGATAGCTGTTGCATCTTTTTTCAAAGTTTCAATAGGATAATCTTCAAAAAAGTTCTCTGCAAAAATAGGAAGGCTAGAAGTGAAATTAGGAAGCATAGAAACTAATTGTACTTTCCTTTTCTGTAATATAGGAGAAACACTAATGGCTCTTGGTTTTAATTTGGCTAATTGTACAATGGTATCTAAAACTGCAATGTTAATCTCTGAAGTGGGCGCATAAGTAACATTAGCAAATAAAATAACGCCAATACCATAGTCGTACATAATGCGCCAGTTGCTACCAAAGCCAGGTAGGCCGCCACTATGGCCCACACTATTTCTACCTAAAGCGTCATGCATCCAGGTTAATCCATAAGTATAACTACTTGTGGCAGCTAATTTACGGCCGCTTGGATATGTGTAATTAGGCATTAAAGCAATAAATTTAGAAGACTGATGCATTTCTCTAATACTACTTCTTTTTACTGGAAAAGTTTCCCCGTCATTTCTTTCAGGCCAAGCCATTTCATGAAGAGCTAGATACTTACTAAACATATCTATGGAAGTGATCATACCGCCCATGGCACCATAAATACCATCATGCAATAAAGTTTCTTTTCTCCAATTATTATTAATGTACCTATATCCATTGGCTAAAGTTTTTTCTGGCACATTGCCAAATTCATAAGTAGTTTCATTCATGCCAATAGGGGCTAAAATATTTTTCTTAATATAAGCATCATAAGTTAAGCCCGATACTTTATGAATAATATATCCAAGCATGGTAAAACCTAAATTAGAATACTCGTATTCTAAACCAGCTGCATTGGAAAAAGAAATACCTGCTTTAATTAATTTCAAGAGTTCTGCTTCTGTATCGGCTAATTGTCTGTCTCCCCAAGGGTTATCTTCTGGGAAACCCGCGCTATGACTCATTAAATGACGAATGGTAATAACAGGTGCGTCCTTTGTTAGGCCCTGTCCTTTCATAGCAGGAATATACATTTCAACAGGATCATCTAAATGCAATTTGCCCTGGTCTCTTAATTGCAGTATAGCTAATGCCGTAAAACTTTTAGACATGGAGGCAATTCTAAACATAGAAGAAGAACTGGCTGGAATTTTTTGTTCCAAATTCGCATAGCCTCCGCTACTTTTAAAAACTAAATTACCATCTACTACAATTCCAAAAGCATACCCAGGAAAATGATGCGCTTCTGCATATTTTTTAATCATCTCTTCCGCAATAGGAAAGGTAGTGGCAATTCGATTATTTCTATCAGCATCCTGATATGTGGCTGGTGAAAAACTCGCAGGGGTTTGTGCTAGAGCGGTTTGATTTACTAATTGTATACTGCAAACAAAACTTAGTAAAATGATTATGCGGTTCATTTTTATATTTTTCATACTATTATTTATAATGCTATTTATGTTTTATTATATAGTCTTTATTTATTGGAAGGTTATAATTGTATTTCTTAAATGCTATTTATTAAATTTTCTGTTTATAAATTCAAAAGCTGCTTCATCTACTTTAAGCCAACTCTTATACAATAGGAAGCCATGAATTTCATCGGGGAAAATAATTTCTTCCACATTTACTTTTTGTCTTCTTAACTGTTGCACCATATGAATGGTTTCTGCAAAGGGAACATTTCTATCATCATCTCCATGAATAAATAATACGGGGCTTTTCCAACCCTTGGCAGTAAATACGGGGGAGGCTTTATAAGCCACTTGGCCAGCAGCAGGAAAGCGTAAGCTATCATACCAAGGAGCGAAATTAGGCTCTTCGTCGTTCCAATTATGTACCCCATGAATATCTACACCTGCTGAAAATAAATCAGATCTTTTAGATAAACCATGTGCTGTTAAATAACCGCCATAGCTACCACCCCATAGTCCAATTTTCTTTGCATCTACATCGGGTCTTGCTTTTAAATATTCTCCTGCACCTATTAAGTCGTTTACTTCTGAGCCACCTGCCATACCATAATTAGCTGCTTCTCTAAAGGCTAATCCATACCCTATGCCGCTTCTATAATTCAAAGCCATGACTATATATCCTTGGCTTGCAAAATATTGATTCACTGCATAAGCATTAGAATAATAAGAGCTATAATTAAATCCTTCTAGCATTTGTCTACGACTTCCTCCATGTAAAAAAATCATGGCAGGATATTTTTTTGAAGCGTCATAATTAGCAGGCAAAAATATTTGCGCAGGTGCTTTAAACCCATCGGTAGCTTTTACTAAAATGGTTTTAGGCGTTACTAAAGTTGTAGGGAAATTAGTAGGGAATAAATTAGCGGCTAAAGCTTGTTCATTTCCACCAGACTGAAACACAGGCCAAGAAGGCTTGGTAGCAGTTGCTTGCAAATACACCAAACCATTATTTACGATTACTGGATTGTATTCAATTTTATTTCCTTTCGTTAAAATAGTCGCATTCGCTTTGGCAGGATCTACAGACCATATATGTCTTCTATTACTATCGCTAATATTAGTTACATAAAAAATAGTTTTGCCATCTGTACCCAAACGCATTGTTTCTACTTCTCCTATTCCCGGTGTTAAATGATTTATTTTTTTGCTAATGGGTTCAATGCTATACAAATGCATCCATCCTGTTTTTTCCCAAGGGAAAACAATATAGTTATCATTTGTCCAAATTAATTGTGTGGCTACTGCAGGTAAATCTCCTACAAATAAAGAGCCTGCACCTTCGTCGGCTTTAAATAAGGTATAGGCTTTATGGGTAGCTACTTCAGCTAGTCGTATCTCCCAAGGCTGAGCAGCAGTAGGTCTTGGCGTGAATCCAATATCATATTTAACATTCACAGTTCTTACAAAAGCAATATGCGTACCCTCTTTATTCCATACTGGATCTGAATCATTATAAGTAGATGCGTCTATAAAAGAAACTTGATTGCTAGCCAAATCGTAGACGCCAATAAATGAATGTTCTTCCCTATTAGAAACAAATAAAATTTGTTTTCCACTTGCATTAAAAGCCAAACTATTTATGCTTCCTCTACAAAAAAACAATGGTTGAACAGTTACTGTTTCTTCTGTTAAATTTATTTTCCAAGCCTTAGCTCCTTGGGTGTATACTAATAATTTCCCGTCGGGGCTAATTACAGGACCGCTACCTTTTGCTAATTTTTTAATAGTGCCAGAAGCAATATCCAAACTATAAATATTTTGCTCAGTAGTGTATTGTAATTGTGCTGGGTTCGCAGGCTCCCCTTTTGCATTCGTCGTATTGCCTCTTACAAAATATATTTTATCGTCATTGGGTGCAAATACAATGCTTCCAATTTCTACACCATCGTCGCCTTTATATTGAGTAAGCGCTTTAAAATTATTAGTAGCTAGTTGGCCATAATAAATATTTCTACTGCCTTTCTCATTAAATACCCAGGCTACTGCATCGCCTTTATGATTGGCGACCAAGTCGGAAGGAAAAGCAGGCGCAAGATAGTCTGCTATTTTTTGAGCATGCGCTACATTAGAAAAGCTTACTAGGCTCAATAAGAAAAAGAAGAATATTTTTTTCATAGGAATGATTTTTAAACAATAAATGCTTTTAAGTAAATACTAATTTAGCCCTATTTTTTTAAAAAAAGCTTAGCAGTATAGCCGATTTAAAACATATTTGGTAAATTACCTAGTCTAAAAGAAATCTATGAGTAAATACTTCAAATTCATAGGGTTATTACTACCCTTTTTCACCATGTGTACGCAGCAGGAAACCAAAAAGGATTTGGATTTCGAACTAAGCAAGGCCCCCAGTATTTATTTTAAGTCCTTTGTAGATTGTAATATGGCGGAGGTTTGGGTGGGCGATACCTTTCGCATTTTTCCGGGTAAATATGGAGAAGACCCTTTATGGGGTTATTCCAATGAATTAAAATACGCTTCTGGGAAAAATGCTGAAGAAGTATTTAATAAAAAATATGAAGCCTTTACAGAACCTAGTATGCCCTTGAATGTAAAACCGAATGAAGAAGGCTTGCATGGAGCCGTTTGGTTTGAAACAGTGTATCAAGATAAAAAAGATGCCAGCGGAAAAACTTTATATGCACTATACCATAATGAAAATTATCCCAACACCTTCCCTTTCAATAATAAAACAGGCAAGGGCTATATAGATAGTAATTGGCCACAGGGATTAACAGGTGCTAAAACACCTGCAGCTGTATGCAGAATTGGTATTATGAAATCAATCAATGGAGGTTATAGTTGGGAAAATAAAGGCATTGTCTTAGAAGACAATCAAGAAAGAATGATTTTAAAACCACATAATAATTCAGTGACTTTTGCAGGAGGGGTAGGTGACCCTTCAGCAGTAGCGAGTGGAGATTACTTGTATATATTTTATGGAGAGTATGGTTATGCTGGTACTTATGTACGTAAAGCCTATAGTGCCGAAAAAGAACAAGCAGGCCAGTGCATTAGTATGGCCAGAATTAAATTAGCTGATTTAGACAATCCAACAGGAAAGGCTAAAAGATATGATGGCAAAGGCTTTCAAGCAAGCTATGATGGAGTGGGTAGCCCTATAAAAAATATACAAATTGCCAAAGACAATGGCGGTGGCCCTAGTTCAGATAGTAGTAGTAAATATTATTGGGGGCCTTCTGTAAGTTGGAATCATTATCTACAAGCCTGGGTAATGCTCATGGCAAAATCGGAAGGGCCTTCTTGGAAAGGAACTAGTATTTATATGTCCTTTAATAAAAATAAAGTTTTAGACGATTTAAATTCTCAAGATTGGTCTAGTCCTAGATTAATATTAACTAAACCTGGTCATGTTATTTGGTATCCTTCTTTGCAGCCTATAGGTGATAGCAATGCTACAAGATTAAAATACACATCACTGCAAATGGGCGAGCAGGCAAGACTTTTTTATAAAGACCAAACCGATACCGCAGTTTATATTTCTGAATACGCTATTCGATTTAAGAAATAATTAAGTAGAAGATGAATTACTTTAATGCAAAGGCGATATAGCTATCACCTGCAGCTGTACCTAATTTGCCACCGCCACAAGCAATCACTATATACTGTTTGCCTTTATAATTATATACAGTAGGGGTTGCAAATCCTGGTGCAGGTAGGTCGGTTTCCCATAATAGTTTTCCGGTACGTTTGTTAAAGGCTCTGAACTTGCTGTCCTTGGTGGCAGCAATAAATACAAGCCCTCCGGCGGTTACCACAGGCCCACCATAGTTTTCAGTGCCAGTATGTAAGCCCTTGGCTAATAGCTCGGGATAGTCCCCGATGGTGTCTTTCCATAGTATTTTACCTGAGTTTAAATCAATGGCGTTGAGTGTACCCCAGGGTGGAGCCACTGCTGGATAGCCTTCCTTCGTTAAAAATTTATTGTACCCTGTAGAAGTATACAACATTTCACGATAAGGGTCTTTGATCACCGTAGGTGGAACAAAGGCCTTGCTTTGTTTTTCTTTTAAGTCTAATATATAAGAAGCAATAGCCGATACTTCCACTTCTTTTAATTGTTTAAAAGCAGGCATCATGCGTCGGCCACTTGCTATTAATTCATTCAATGTTTTTTCTGTATACTTTTTTTCTACTCCCATTAAACTAGGATAATTACCTGAACCTTTTTTTTCAGGACCATGACAAGCCATGCAATTAGATAAGTATAATCTTTTGCCCGCCGCTACATTATTTTCTTGATGCGGTATTTCTTTAGGCCTATCTACCATGGTTAATATCCAAGGCATTTCATTAGCATTCACATATAAAATATTAGTAGCAGGATCATAGGCAGGCCCACCCCATTCTGCGCCACCATCGAAACCAGGAAAAATTACGGTGCCTTTTTTTGAACTTGGATTAAAAATAAATCCTGAATTCACATCGGCTAATCTTTTTTTAATATCGGCATAAGAAGCATCGCTTACTAAATGATTTAACTCTTTTTCTGTTAATGATTGTCTTGCAAAAGGACTAATATAAGTAGGCCATGGTTGAGTAGGCGAAAGTTTTTCTCCTATTAATTCAGTTTCAGTGGGTACCTTTTTTTCTTCAATGGGATAAATAGGTTGCCCTGTTATTCTATCTAATAAAAAAATAAAACCCGACTTAGTAGGTTGTGCAATGGCTTCTATTTTTTTACCATCCTTGGTAATGGTAACTAGTGCGGGGGCAGTAGGTAAATCTCTGTCCCATACATCGTGGTGCACAGTTTGATAATGCCATTTTCTTTTTCCTGTAGCTGCATCTAATGCAAGTACGCTATTAGCAAATAAATTATTACCTAAACGCTTGCCTCCATAAAAATCATAAGAAGCAGAACCAATGGGTGCATATACAATCCCTTTTTCTTCATCCATACTAAAACCTGCCCAGGCATTTGCACCTCCAATATGTTTCCAGGCTTCTTTATCCTCCCAACTTTCATACCCTTCTTCTCCTGGTTGTGGAATGGTATGAAATATCCAACGTAGTTTTCCTGAATGCACATCATAGGCTCTTATATAACCAGGGGCTGCTGCTGGACCTTCGTCTACTCTTGTTCCTATGATAATTAAATCTTTATAAATTATACCAGGACTGGTCATGGCAATATATAAGTCCTGCACATCACGGCCTAAGTCCTGGTGTAAGTCTACCTTACCTGCTTTACCAAAATCTTGAATAGCCTTTCCCGTTAATGCATCAACGCAATATAAATTTGAACCTGCTCCATAAAATAATCTTTTAGAATTTTTGTCTGCATAATAAGTGACCCCTCTGCAAACATTCATTGCAAAATAACCAACACCAACTGCTTCATTGCCATTCACTGCATAGGGATCAAATACCCATTGCTTTTCTCCTGTTGAAGCCTGCAGGGCAATTAACTTTAATTTAGGAGAAATAGTATATACAAGACTATCTACTACAATAGAATTAAACTGCATTTGTGTATACTGGCCAGTATCCCCAGTATGAAATTCCCAAGCCTTCCTTAATTGAGCAACATTATTCGTGTCTATTTCTGTTAAACCAGAATACCTAATATTTTCTTTGCCACCTCCATACACTTTCCAATCACCTATTTTACTTTCATTCCTATTGCAAGCGGCTACTAATAAATAGATTATGGCTAAAAATAGAATACTTGTATTTTTCATATAAAGAATTTGAATGAAGGATATGTTAAGACAATTTAAGCATATTCTTTAATAGAAGCACTGAAGCAAGGGCATAAAAAAACCTCCACCGAATAAACGGGGAGGTTTTTTAAATATGCTACTAGGAAATATTAATAACCAGCGTTTTGTGTAACGTTAGGGTTTACTAAAATTTCATCGTTAGGAATAGGGAAAAGTAAGTTGGCATTTCCTGGAGCAACAGTGATTTTAGTAGATACTGCATTCGTAGCATCTTGACCTTGAGGCTTCACGAAAGTGTAACCCAATCTTGTTAAATCCCAGAATCTGTAGCCTTCAAAAGCAAACTCTTTTGCACGCTCATCTAAGATATCTGTTAATACTTGAGAACCTGCGCTAGCATATACTGCTTTAGGATCTCTGTTCACAACAAATTTATTTAAAGTAGCATTTGCGTTTGCAATATCACCTAAGTTATAATAAGCTTCCGCTAAGATTAAATAGGCTTCAGAGAAACGAACCACTTTAACGTCATCTAAGTTTACGTTATCAATTGGATATTTCGCAACATAATGCGCTGTACCTAATTGACCAGATCTTACTTCAGGGCTAATTAAGCCTTTTCTTGTATCTGTTGCACTATAAGAATCATAGAAAGATTTAATAGCTAACATATCTCCATAAGCGCCACCACCTGGCTTACCAATTAAGAATACAGCCAAAGTACCATCAGCTACTTGGTTGTTGGCATCACTAGTAACTTCAAACATAGTTTCAGTTTTACCAGTTAAAGGAGAAGCTCCTTTCCAGTAAGATAAAACGTTAGCGCTAGTCACTAAAGTGAAACCGCTATTCGCAATAACATCACTTGCAGCCGCTTTCGCATTAGCCCAATCTCCTTTATGTTGGTATACTCTAGCTAATAAAGTCTCAGCAGCATACTTAGTCATAAATGAAGAGTTAATGGCTCTTGTTTTTGCAGTCAATGTAAAGCTCATTGATTGACCTTGGTTGTATTTTGCTAAAGAAATGGCCTTTGTTAAATCGGCAATGACTTGTGCATATACTTCAGCAACTGTATTTCTTGCAGGTCTTGAATTTACATCAAACTTAGTTACAATTGGCACACCTGGACTTGAAGGATCGGTTGTATAAGGCAATCCAAAGTTTCTTACTAAATCAAAATAAACCAAACCTCTGATAGCGTATGCTTCAGACATTAATTGACTTACATTCGGATTAGCAGCTGGATCTAAACCAGCATTAATAATAAAGTTGGCATTCTTAATAGCATTATAACCATTTGACCAAACAGCAGAGGCATAACCATCTGTTTTAGTGAAATTGTATAAATTGAATGAAACATATCTTCCTGAGTTAGAAGAAGACAAGAAACATTTGTCTGCCATTAAATCGCCTTTAATAGCGAAAGTTCTACCATAAAAATCGGTAGCTCTTAAAGAAGAGTATAAGCCAGTCAATGCTGTACTCATATCATCTTCCGTTTTAATAGCATCTGACAATACTACAGAGTTGAAAGGCTTTTGATCTAAGAATGTTTTAGAGCAACCGAATAGCATGACTATGGTTCCAATTGCTAAGAACATTTTAGTGATTTTGTTGAAATTATTTTTCATATAAAAAATATTAAATAGTTGTTGTTAATTAAAAGTTTACACTTAATCCAAAAGTGACAGACTTAGAAGGTAATACTTGTTGTCCGTTATTACCTGTGATACCTTGTTCTGGGTCACTCAAGATGATGTCAGCATATGTTTTAGTAAATATATTAGTTCCACGTGCATAAATATTTATACCATTGATATGGAATTTATCAAGCACTGCTTTATTATCATATTTATAAGACAACTGTATATTTCTTAAACGAACATAATCGCCGCTATATAAGGTACGATCAGATCCTGTTGAACCACCTCTTGCATCGTTGTATACAAATTTAGGAACGGTTGTAATGTCCCCTGGATTTTGCCAACGAGTTAAGTTGATAGCATATTTACCTCTAGTTGAATAAGCACCATCCATTGCATAAGCTTGTGCAGACTCATTGAAGTAGTTACCAAAGTTATAGTAGAAATCAAATGAGAAAGACAATGCTTTGTAATTAAAAGTATTACCTAAGCTACCATAGTATTTAGGATCGGCTTGTTTGCCCACTAAATATAAGTTTGCTTTTGTTTTAGTGCTTGTAGAACCAATTTGAGTACTATCAATATACCACATTGGATCTCCTGTATTAATATTCACCCCAGCATAACCTCTTGTATAGAAGCTATAGAAAGGTTGACCTACTCTTAATAAATAAGCACCGTTTAACTGATCACCTGAAGGCAAGCTGGTAACTTTGTTTTTGTTAGCAGTATAACTTGCATTGATTTCCCAAGAGAAATCTTTTACTTTAATAGGTACTAAGTTTACGCTAACCTCTAAACCAGAGTTTTGCATGCTACCTACGTTATTAATATAACCAGAGAAACCAGTTGTACGTGATAAGTTTTGGTTTAACAAAGCGCCATCTGTATTACGCTTATAAATGTCAACGTTTAAGTTAATTCTATTATCAAAGAAACTAATATTCGTTCCTAAATCAACTTGTTTGTTTTTCTCCCAAGTTAAACTCTCATTACCAATATTGTTGAAAGTACCACCTGCTACACCATTGTAGTTATATCCAAAAGCGTAAGAAGGTCTCCATGTGTAGTTACCAATTTCAGCATTACCGTTGGTACCATAACTTGCATGAATTTTAAATGCAGAAATAGTTGTATTGCCTTGCATAAATGGCTCAGCTAATACATTCCAAGAAGTACCCACTGACCAGAAATTACCCCAAGGGTTGTTTACACCAAATCTTGAAGATCCATCACGACGGAAACTTCCGTATAAAGTATACTTATCTAATAAGCTAAAAGTAGCATTAGAGAAATAACCTTGGAAAGTATAATCAGAACCTACTGACTTACCGTTAGTAGAAGTAGCTGCGTTCGTAGAATAGTATAAATCTGTTCTTGGAGGGAAACCAGTTACATCACCAATTTGTCTGTAAGTAGCACTCTTAATAGCCTCTTGACCTAATTTAAAGTCGGCATAAAAATGTTTAGACTTATTAATATCATAATGATAATCTAATTGATTAATCAAATCAGTTAAGAACGCTCTTGTAACAATTGAAACACCCTCTCCAGAGGCACCTGAGTTATCACCATGGAAGGGGTTATTAAATTGATACTCTTCGTTCAAAGTATACTGCATGTTAATTGTTGTAGTAAATTTCAAACCTGGTAAGATTTTATATTCTACATTTTGATTCGCAATGGCGTTCAAATTTTTAGCCCATCTTTTATCGTTTTGAGCAATATATAATGGGTTATAGTGACCAGGGAAACCTAAGTTATCTGGGCTAATATTTAAAGTACCATCTGGATTGTAAGGATTTTGTGTAGGTCTTAATACATAAGATACGTATGAAGGGTTACCAAAATATAAACCAGATCCACCTGGACCATCAGAAGCTAAAATTGAATTTTGTAAAGTACTACCTGCTGAAACCTTAGTTGCAAAAGATAATTTATCATTTACATTATGTGTTACTCTAAGACTTCCAGTTACTCTTGAGAAATCGGCCTTCAAAGAAGTACCATCTTGGAAGAAGTAACCAGCTGATGCGAAAAACTTGGTTTTTGCATCACCACCACTTGCAGAAATATTGTATTGTTTTTGCGCACCTGGCTTAGTAATTAAATGGAACCAATCAATACCCACACCATTACCATAACCATAACTTGCTAAAGTAGCAGCAGCTGAAGCAGCTGATACACCCGCATTCGCTAAACCTTCTTTAAATAATTGGAAGTAATCGTTTACGTCTGTTGGGTAACCTTGAGTCGGAGGTAAAATAGGTGTATTTTGACCTACTTCAGAATCAAATCTGAATTGAGTCTTACCTGCTCTACCACTTTTTGTAGTAATAACGATAACACCATTAGCACCTCTTGAACCATAGATAGAAGTTGCAGCGGCATCTTTTAAGATGTTAACGCTTTCAATATCATCAGAGTTAATAGAAGCTAATACGTTTGTACTTGGGTTGATGCTGAAACCACCACTGTTGCCGTTAGAAACGTCACCGTCGTTAATTTGAGCACCATCCACAATATATAAAGGACGCGCACCACCGTAAGAGAATGAACCAATTCCTCTAATACGAATAGGTGTCACCGCACCTGGTTGACCAGTTGAAGAAGTTGCCTGTAATCCAGGAGCAGCTCCTTGTAACATTTGATCTAAAGATGCAAATGGTTTGTTTTCGATTTTTGTCATATCCACTTTAGAGATAGAGGCGGTCACATTAGATCTTTTTTGTGTACCATAACCTACTACTACTACTTCTTCTAATTGTTGAGAAGAAGACTCTAACTGAATCGTAAAGTTTGTTTTAGTTCCAATAGAAACTTCAGCATCACTGTAATTAATTGATTTTACTACAAGTGTTTTAGCTGTTGTCGGAACAGTTATTTTAAAAGAACCGTCATCACTTGTATTAGCACCAATTTTTGTGCCTTTTACAACTACTGATGCATTCGCAACAGCGACGCCTTTTAGATCTGTTACTCTACCAGTTAACTGACGTGTTTGTGCAAAGGCACTTGTCATCGTCAATAAACCTAGAATCAACATCAACATAAGTTTTTTCATATTTCAAATTTAGAATGCGAATTTAATGAATATTGGGATATATTAACAAAGTGTTAA
>CANCRC010000046.1 GCA_947380435.1 Chitinophagaceae bacterium | reverse complement strand
GCCATTATTTGAACCGATTGACCGCTAGCATATAATTTATTTAACACTTCTGCATTAGAAGTAAACCTTTTTTCAAAATTTTTATCAGAAATGGAAATAAGTTTAAAGGTTTCAATAAAAGAATCGGTGAACTGCTGATAAAAATCATTGGCAATTGCTTGTCTTTCTTTTGCCGTTTTTTGTGGAAAAGCAATGGCTAAATTTTGCTGCACCACTTTTGCGCGATATTTAAAAACATGTTGCAATAGAAATGCAATAATATCGCTTATAAAATAAAGCAGCCTCCAAGGCAGTAGTGAAATTAAATAAACAAAAATATAAATGAGTAGATACATGATTAATATTAAATATAAAAACTAGTCAAGCATATTAGACTAAGTCAATCCAAGCATTATGTTCTTTTAAAAGAAGTATAAGTTCATCCACCGCCACTGCACTATCAATATTTCGCTTCATCACTTCTTTTCCTTTGTATAAGGTTATCTTGCCCACTCCACTTCCCACATAACCAAAATCGGCATCGGCCATTTCTCCAGGACCATTGACAATACAGCCCATGATGGCAATTTTTAAGCCTTTTAAATGACTGGTCACCGCTCTAATTTTAGCAGTGGTTTCTTGTAATTCAAATAAAGTTCTACCACAGCTTGGACAAGATATATATTCTGTTTTAGAAATTCTAGTGCGTGTCGCTTGTAAAATACCAAAAGCCGTTGAATTTAAAAACTGTTCTACAGAATTATTATTATAATAATTTCTACCAGAAACCTTACCTGACTCAGCGCCTGCTTCATTCTCATTAGAGGCTATTTCCACTTGTTTGCCTTGCAAGCCAATACAAATTCCATCTCCAAAACCATCTAATAAAAGCGCTCCAGCTTCAGTGGCAAAATGTATTAAGTGCTCATCGGTACTTTGCCATGCACTGTCTGTTACTAAAATTACAGGAGATTGAATTTTTAATTCCATCATGCGCATCATCATTCTTCTAACCGCTGGCATGGCATGTGATAAAGTACTACTTAAACAAAATACCACGGTTGGATCCTTTGATATAGAAACTAATTGTTCATCTCTAATACCATTTTTACTTCCATAACAATCTACTTCCACAAAATTGATGCTATCACTTTTATGGGTCGATTGGAAATAAGTTTTAAAATTAAATAAGGGTAAATACTTATTTGTATCTGTGGCAGTCTCCCAAAGCGCAGGAGATGTTATAACACGCAAAGTGCCTGGCAAATCAAAAGACAATAATTCATTAGGGCTATAAATAAAATCGGCAGCAGCGTCTGTAATAGTCCATTTATCAATGGCTTCATCGTATATATAACCAATAGCATTTAAATGCTCAGGTAATAATGCTGTTTTATTTTTATAATTAGCAATTACCACCGGCACCGACTTAGACCCGATGGTACTTACTTGAATCGTTTCTCTTCTTTTATATTCGAAAGGGCTATAAGGTAAATGAGTAATAGTCGGAATCATATCAGCTCCTTTGACTCTATTACCAGGATATCTTTTTACTAAATCTTTACAAACAGGAATTTCTAATTCTGGATCCTCGGTTAAACTTACTCTAATAGTATCTCCAATGCCATCTTCTAATAAAGTACCAATACCTACTGCACTTTTGATACGACCATCTTCTCCATCACCCGCTTCCGTAACACCTAAATGCAAAGGATAGCATTCATTAAATTCATTTTGCATTTGCTGAATGAGTAAGCGGTACGCTTGCACCATTACTTGCGGATTACTTGATTTCATACTTAAAATAATCTGATGGTAATCCAAGCTTCTTGCAATACGCAAAAATTCCATAGCGCTTTCCACCATACCAATAGCAGTATCGCCATACCTACTCATGATACGATCACTTAAAGAACCATGATTGGTACCAATACGCATAGCCGTTCCATGCTCTTTACAAATAAGTACTAAGGGGGTAAATCTTTCTCTAATACGTTCTATCTCTTCTACATATTCTTCATCCGTATATTCAATTTGTTCAAATTTTTTCTTGTCCACATAATTACCTGGATTCACTCTCACTTTTTCAATAATAGTGGCAGCAATTTCTGCAGCATTAGGTGTGAAATGAATATCGGCAACAATAGGAGTAGTATATCCTTTCGCGCGAAGTGAAGCTTTAATGGCTGCTAAATTTTCTGCCTCCGTTTTACTAGGGGCTGTAATTCTAACTAATTCTGCACCAGCTTCAATACAACGAATTACTTGAGCCACTGTTTTTTCAGTGTCTAAAGTATCGGTGGTGGTCATAGTTTGCACCCTAATAGGATGGCCTCCTCCAATAATGAGGTTGCCCACTTTTACTTCGCGTGTAATTAAACGATTATAAGATGTAATAGAGTTGCAGTACTGTTCCATAATTAACTACCGTAAAGATAATTATTTAATTGAAGTAATGTCTAAAATATTAACGAAGGCCTTGTAAGAAACCTTGCTCTAAGAGTATCTTTTTTAACAATGTTACCGAATTGTTACTGGCAGCTGCTGTTTTACCCGTTGTATGTAAAACAAAGAAGTAAATATGTGTATTTTCTTCCTCAAAACCAAGCACCCATGAATTATTCGTAGTGCTGTCGGTGGCGTGGATATAGGATAATGTATAGTTACTATTCTCTTCTTTCACCATCATCTTTTTGAAAATTTCTTGAGAACGTTTTTGAAAAGGTAGGTCTTTAAAAAAAGCCCTTTTGATTAACCCTAATTGTTCATCGGCCGTTATTTTCAGTGAGCCATCTTTCCAAAATTCATTCATATTAGCACTCACCACTCCTTTGCCATAATGAATAGAGTCAATTGTTTTTAAAATTTCTTGTCTTCCCAATTGCGTAATTATATTTTGATAATAGGCAGTAGAATCCATCGACACCCAACTGGCTTGATTGTGATTGATAATACCTTTATCTAATGCAATTAAGGTAGGCAGAATAAAAAAACTATTTAATGGAGAAGAAGCAGAGTCTTTATAATGAGATAAATTAGCAATGGTAAATTTACCCGTGCCGTTTTCCAATAAAGCAAAGCTACCCACCACACCTGCACTATCCATCATTTTTACAATAGATGCGTCAATAGTTACATTGTTCGGAGAACAAGCAAACAAGACTACAGAGAAAACGAAGGCGAATAGATATTTTTTCATAGGATGCATATTTATCTTAATTATAAATAGGGACTTAATAAGTATATGATTTACTATTAAGTCCCTATTCTTAAAAACTTTTTGAAAGCTTATTCGATGCCTAATAATTCTACTTCAAAAATTAAAGTAGAGCCTGGGCCAATCATAGGACCTGCTTGACGATCGCCATAACCTAATTCAGCAGGGATATATAATCTCCACTTACTTCCAATTGACATTAAGGGTAATGACTCTTGCCATCCTTTAATAACCCCATTTAAAGGGAAGGTAATAGGCTCTCCTCTTTGAACAGAACTATCAAATACAGTTCCGTCAATTAAAGTGCCATGGTAATGACATCTTACTTTGTCTTTTATAGTAGGCTTAATAGTATCCTTTCCAGCTACTAAAATTTCATACTGAATACCGTTAGGTAAACTAACGACACCTGGTTTTTTAGCATTTTTTACTAAAAATTCTTGTCCTGCTAACTTGTTAGCGGCTGATTTTTCTGCACTCATTGTTTCTTGGTATGTTTTAATACAATAATCTAATATACTATCAATAATAATTGACTTTCCTTCGAATCCTGCTAATAATCCTTTATTGAAAACAGCAAGATTAATTTTTTGTAAGCCTTGTCCATTCAAGCTTTGCGCAATTCTATACCCCAATGCATAAGAGGCACTGTCTTTAACATTTTTAATGACTAAAGGGGGCGTAACACTCATGGTTAATTTAGTATTTCCTACTTTCAATGGTTTCACTGGTACTGCTTTAACAGTGGTTGCAGGACTAGCTGGCTTTGGATTTGTTTGAGCCTGCGCCAATTGCATAAAAGAAATGGCAGCCAAGACTAAAATTTGTTTTTTCATTACACTATTTTTTAAAGATAGAAAGAGGACAAAAATACATTAGATATTTAATAATTCGGTAATTCTTTGTTCTACTTTCTCAAAACCCATTTGAGCCACTACCGAACTCATTTTCTCGGCTATAATAGCAGTACCTAGATTCCCGATACTACCTTCATGGGTATGCATTATCTCTGTAGAATAGGTAAATTTACCCGATTCAATGGCTGCTCCCACTTGCTTATAGGCATCTCTAAAAGGCATGCCCGTTAAAACCAGTTTGTTCACTTCCTCCACACTAAATAAGTATTGGTATTTGGCGTCTTCCAATATATTCTTTTTGACTTCCATATTTTGTATCATTAAAGAAGCCATCTCAATACAATTATTTAATTGAGCAAAAGCGGGAAATAAATGCTCTTTTAATAATTGTAAATCACGATGATAACCAGAAGGTAAATTCGTAGTCATCATCATTATTTCATTGGGCAAGGCTTTTATTCTATTGCAATAAGATCTTATTAATTCAAATACATCAGGATTTTTTTTATGCGGCATGATGCTTGAGCCAGTGGTTAAGGCTTCCGGAAATTGAATGAACCCAAAATTTTGATTCATAAACAAACAAGCGTCCATACTTAATTTAGACAAAGTATCGGCAATATTGGCAATAGCCATAGCGGTGACTCTTTCCGCCTTACCCCTGCCCA
The DNA here is from genome assembly GCA_947380435.1 of Chitinophagaceae bacterium. GTDB lineage: Bacteria > Bacteroidota > Bacteroidia > Chitinophagales > Chitinophagaceae > Sediminibacterium. The sequence goes on along the minus strand of CANCRC010000046.1, from coordinate 9,847 downwards.
TTTGCGCATACACTACATTGTAGTTCAAAGATTCAAAACCTAATAATTCAGTGGTTCTCGTTCTATTAATAGGAAAAGAAGAACCATAGCCCGCAGCCGAACCCAATGGATTTTTATTCACTACTTTATAAGCAGCTTGTAAAACTGTAATATCATCTACTAAACTTTCTGCATAAGCGCCCAACCATAAACCAAAGGAAGAAGGCATGGCTAATTGCAAATGCGTATAGCCTGGTAATAAATCATTTTTATGGGCTTCACTTTTTTCTTGTAAGGTTTTAAATAAAGCCTGCACAGAGGCCGTTACATTCATTAATTCAGCACGTAAAAATAATTTGATGTCTACTAAGACTTGGTCATTTCTACTTCTAGCACTATGAATTTTTTTACCTGCATCACCTAAAGAGGCAGTCAATAATATTTCTACTTGAGAATGAATGTCTTCTACTCCTGGATCTAAAGAAAAATTGCCTGCCTGTATTTTTTCATAAATAGCGACTAAGGCTTTTTTAATAGTTATTTGTTCAGCTGCAGTTAATAAGCCCACTTCAGCAAGCATTGTAGTATGCGCAATAGAACCTAGCACATCATAACTAGCTAAATACATATCCATGGCCTGATCATTACCAATGGTAAATTTTTCTACTAAATCAGATACTTTATTATTTTTTTGCCAAAGCTTACTCATGGTTAAACTATTTTTTCAAGTAATTGAATATAATCAACAATTCCTTCTTCTATTTCTTTTATGTAAATGAATTCATCGGCTGTATGAGATCTAGCAGAATCGCCTGGACCCATTTTTAAGGTAGCAAAAGGCATTAATGCTTTATCAGATGTAGTGACAGAACCATAATGACCCTTACCTAAATCCTTGCCTGCTTTCACTAATACATGATCAAGGCCAATACTAGTGGAGCGCATTCTTACACTTCTTGGCTTTACTTCTCCTTTTACATTTTCTTGAATAGTTTTTAAAACTTCTTCAAAACTATAAAGTTCATTCACACGAACATCTACCACCATTTTACAAGTAGAAGGCACTACATTATGTTGTTTATTATCGGTATCTATTACTGTAACGCTCATTTTTACCTTGCCTAATAAATCGGATACTTTTTCAAACTGATAATTTTTAAACCATTCTATGTCTGCTAGTATTTTATAAATTGCATTTTCTCCTTCCTCTCTAGCCGCATGACCCGCCTTTCCTGTGGCTACAACATCTAAAACCAGTAGGCCTCTTTCTGCAATAGCCATTTCCATTTTGGTAGGCTCGCCTACTATTCCAAAATCAATTGTAGGAATTTGTGGAAGCACTAATTCAATACCATCATGGCCAGAAATTTCTTCTTCAGCAGATGCTACAAAAATTATATTGTACCCCAAATTAGGCATTGCATAAAAATGTAAAAAGCAAGCTATTAAACTTACCAAACAACCGCCGGCATCATTAGCACCTAGCCCGTATAATTTACCTTCTTTTTCAATAGGGCTAAAAGGCTCGTTGGTATAGCCTTTATTAGGCTTTACAGTATCGTGGTGTGAATTCAATAATATACTAGGCTTATTTGCATCGAAATGTAAATTGGCTGCCCAGATATTATTTTTAATTGTATTTACTTTAATATTTCTAGCTGCAAAAAATTGCGTAAGGGCTAAAGCTGTTTTATCTTCTTCTTTACTAAAAGAAGGTATAGCTATTAATTTTTTTAATAAATCGATGGCATCTTTTTGTAAGACGCTTGTATTTGTATTATGTATAGTAGGTGATTGTGACATTATTTGGTGATTGTGGTACCTGCCGTACCATTAATTAATTCGTTCATTTTTTCAGCCTTTCCAATGATGACAGATTGTACACCATTATCAAGGGCTTCATACGCGTTGTCTATTTTGGGGATCATTCCCTCAAATATGAGTTTTTGATCTTTAAGTGTGCCGTAAATAGGTTTATCCATTCGAGCAATGACTGAACTGGGATCATTGATATCCTTTAGTACGCCCTCTTTTTCAAAACCATATATTAAATGCACATTATATTTAGTCGCTAATGCAGTAGCAAGGCTTTGTGCAATGGTATCTGCATTGGTATTTAATAGCTGACCCTTACCATCATGGGTAATGGGTGCTACTACTAATTTAGTATTCGTTGAAAGTAATTGTAAAAGCAAATCGGTATTCACTGTATCTATATCTCCTACAAAACCATAATCAATGCTTGCATGCTTTCTTTTATGTGCTTGTATTAAATTACCATCTGCACCAGACAAACCCATTGCTGGAACACCTAATGCTTGTAACTGTGCAACAATATTTTTATTAATATAACCTGCATATACCATGGTTACTATTTTCAATGTGGCTTCATCTGTAATTCTTCTGCCTTCCACCATAGTTTGTTCAACACCCATGGACTGAGCCATACTTGTAGCCATTTTGCCACCACCATGCACTAAAATAGCCTGGCCTTTTACTTGCGCAAAAGCTTGCAAGCAAGTAGTTAACAATGCTGGATTGTCAACTATATTGCCCCCTATTTTAATTACATATAATGATTCCATAATTTATTGAACAAGTTTTTATCGAATTGAATTAAATAGAATGGCTTTTTAAAATTTCAGCTAAAACTGCTTGCGCTGCCCAAACTCTATTAGAAGCTTCTTTAGTTACTAAACTATTAGGGCCATCTAAAATTTCATCACTTAATTCTACATTTCTTCTTACAGGCAAACAGTGCATGAGTTTTGCATTATTGGTTAGCGCTAATTTTTTATTCGTCATCATCCAACTTGCATCGCTACTTAATACCTTTCCATACTGCTCATAGCTGCTCCAATTTTTTACATATACAAAGTCGGCGTCTTTCAAAGCCTCGTCTTGGTTATGCTCAATGGTAGCTCCTTTCGTAAATTCAGTTGAGAGTGCATAGCCTTCAGGATGTGTAATCACAAAATCGGCTTCTCCCCATGCGCCCATCCATTCACTAAAACTATTCGCCACACATTGTGGAATAGGTTTAATATGGGGGGCCCAAGTTAAAACCACTTTTGGTTTTTTATGCTTAATACTTGCATTAGATGCTATCGATTCTTGAATAGTAATAATATCTGTCAAGGATTGTAGTGGGTGTAAAGTGGCCGACTCTAAACTTACTACAGGAATACCTGCATGCTTAATAAATTGTTTGATAATTTTTTCACTGTAATCTGCTTCTTTATCTACTAAGCCTGGAAAAGTACGAATACAAAGTATATCAAAATAATTTCCTAAAATAGGTGCTGCATCTTTAATGTGTTCTACTGTAGTTCCATTCATGATGGCCCCTTCTTCAAACTCTAAGGCCCAGCCTTCCTTATCAACATTAAATACAATGGGCTCCATCCCTAAATTTTGAGCAGCTACTTGAGTACTTAATCTTGTTCTTAAACTTGGATTTAAAAAAAGTAGTCCGATGCGTTTATCTGCACCCAATTTTTTATCACTAAAAGGCGATTTCTTATAGGCAAGGGCCTTTGCTACTAAAGCATTAATATCCTGCACATCCTTTACTGATATAAATTGTTTCATAGTAAAACTTTACACTGTTTTATTTAAAATTTGAGCAGTGGCCTCTTTTAAGCCTTTTAAAAATAGTTCTATCTCAGCATTACTTATAGATAAAGAAGGTAATAAACGAATCACATTCGGCTTTGCTTCTCCAGTAAATATTTTATAATCTTTCAATAAAACTTTTCTACTATCTTCCAGTCCTGCTTCCATTTCAAATCCAATCATTAATCCTTTGCCTCTTACCGCCTTCACCCCTTTGCTATTTTTCAATGACTCTATTAAGGCTTTCCCTTTTTCAGCGGCAGCTTCCATTAAATTTTCTTTCTCCATTACTTCCAATACCGCCAAGGCAGCAGCACAGGCTAATGGGTTGCCTCCAAAAGTAGTACCCAATAAACCAAACTTTGCTTTAATATGGGGCGCTATTAAAATGCCTCCAATAGGAAAGCCATTGCCCATTCCTTTTGCCATTGAATAAATATCCGCGTTCACGCCTGCATAGTCATGTGCAAAGAATTTACCAGAACGGCCATATCCACACTGAACACTATCGGCTATATAGACTGCACCATGTTTATCACATAATGCACGAATGGTTTGTAAAAAAATATTGGTTGCCTCATAAATTCCTGCTACTCCTTGAATGCCTTCAATAATAACACCCGCAATTTCATCTCCTTGTTTTGCAAAACAGTCTGTTAAAGCTTCAACATCATTGAAGGGTAAGAAAATAATATTATCGGTTTCATTTACAGGCGCTATAATACTTGGATTATCGGTAGCAGCTACTGCTAAAGAAGTTCTTCCATGAAAAGATTTTGAAAAGGCAATTATTTTTTTTCTCCCTGTATGAAAGGAAGCTAATTTTAAAGCATTCTCATTCGCCTCTGCACCACTATTGCATAAAAATAATTGATAGTCTTGCTTAGCACTTATTTTATTTAAGGCAGCGGCTAATTCTTCTTGAATAGGCATGATTACTGAATTAGAATAAAAAGCCATGGCATGTAACTGCGTTTCAATTCTTTTTACCCAATGCGGATGCGTATGGCCAATACTAATGACCGCATGGCCACCATACATGTCTAAGTATTCGGTACCCTTATCATCCCAAACATGAGATCCCAAGGCCTTGGTAATGGCAATAGGTTGTAATGGATATACTTGAAATAAAGACATTTTGTTTATTTTAAAAATTACTTGCTTTTAATTGAATACCTGCTGTTTCATCCAAGCCCATCATCAAATTCATATTTTGTACTGCCTGACCCACTGCGCCTTTTAATAAATTATCAATGGCCGAGTGCACCACTATTTTATTTTCTTTTTGTTCAATATGAATTAAACATTTATTGGTGTTCACTACTTGTTTTAAATCAATGGGGCTTAATGAAACATGTGTGAAGGGATGACCCGTATAATAGTCGGTATAAATTTTATGTAGCTCAGCTAGGCCTAAGGTAGTTTCCAAAATACTACTTACAAAAATACCTCTTGTAAAATCGCCTCTCCAAGGAACAAAATGAACCGATGCATTTTGATTGCCTTGTAATTGATGTAAACTTTGTTTTATTTCATATAAATGTTGATGCTCCAAAGTTTTATAAGGCTGAATATTATTCGCTCTCCAACTAAAATGACTAGTGTTAGATAAACCTTGTCCAGCACCTGTGGAGCCTGTAATACCCGTAGTATACACGTCTTTCAATAAACCTTTTGCCCCCAAGGGTAATAGTCCTAATTGAATAGCCGTTGCAAAGCAACCTGGGTTGGCAATATTTTGAGCTTTTTGAATAGCTGCTTTATTTAATTCTGGTAAGCCATATACAAAATTTCTTTCTCCTTGTTTAGAACTAGCCGCTAATCTAAAATCTTGAGACAAATCAATAATTTTTACTTTGGGCGAAATAGTATTGGATGCTAAAAACTTCATCGCCTCTCCATGCCCTAGACATAAAAACAAAATGTCAATATTATCTTGAAGAGTATTTGTGAAAACTAAATCGGTATCGCCTAATAAGTCGGTATGTACCGAGCTCACTAATTGACCGGCGCTACTAGTGCTATGCACAAAATTAATTTGCACTTGCGCATGGCGAACTAATACACGTAGTAATTCACCACCTGTATACCCTGCTCCACCCACAATACCTATATTTATCTTTTGCATCTTAGTTATTTTATATTTAATCGATAATGCGCTAGGTTTAGTTTATCGTTTACTTTACCATTTAGTTTATCGTTTACTTTTTATTCGATTCTTTTATTTGATGAAAAATACTTACTTGGTTACCAAAAATTTTGGTGAAGCCTCTTACATCATTACCAGTCCAGCCTGTATTCATTTCTCCATACTTCCCAAACTTCGCACTCATTAAATCGTTGGCCGATTCAATACCTATAATTTGAAAACGATAAGGATGAAGTTGTATAGACACAGTGCCTGTTACTTGTTCTTGTGCACTCGTAAAATAAGCTTCCATATCACGCATTACCGGATCTAGTATTTGACCCTCATGCAACCAGTTGCCATAAAACTGCGCCAGTTGGTCTTTCCATGATAATTGCCATTTTGTTAAAACATGTTTTTCTAAAGCATGGTGTGCTTTTAAAATAACCATGGGCCCTGCTGCTTCAAAACCTACACGGCCTTTAATACCAATAATAGTATCCCCCACATGAATATCTCTACCAATACCATAAGCTGATGCTATAGATTGTATATACTGAATAGCTTCAGTAGGATGATTAAAGGTTTTATTATTCACCGATTTAATTTCTCCTTTTTCAAAACCAATCACCATTTCTTCCTGCTGCCCTTCCTTGGTCATAGGGGTGGGCCAAGCCGATTCAGGCAAAATACCTTTCGACTGCAAGGTTTCTTTACCACCTACACTTGTACCCCATAAACCTTTATTAATAGAGTAGGCTGCTTTTTCAAAATTCATTTGCACACCTTTCTGTTTTAAATAAGTAATTTCTGCTTCTCTACTTAATTGTAAATCACGAATAGGCGTTAAAATTTCAACACCTGGAATCATAATTTGAAAAATCATATCAAAACGCACTTGATCATTACCAGCGCCAGTACTTCCGTGGGCTACTTTATTTGCTCCTAATTTTTTTACATGTGCAGCAATATGCAAGGCCTGGCTTAAACGCTCTGCACTTACACTTAAAGGATAGGTATTGTTTTTTAAAACATTACCATAAATTAAGTATTTAATAATGCTATCATAATAGCCTTTCACCGCGTCCACAGTGGTATGCGTTTTCACGCCTAAGGCATAAGCATGTGCTTCAATTTTTTTTAATTCTTCTTCACTAAAGCCACCTGTATTCACTACAACACTATGTACTTCTAAACCTTTGTCTTCGGTTAAATATTTAACACAGTATGTGGTGTCTAATCCGCCGCTAAAACCTAAAACTACTTTTTCCATTTTCTTAATTATTTTCTAAACCAGTTTAATAATTTGCTTTGCTTTATTTTCATAAAGCGTTCGTATAATTTTGAATTGTTAGTGAACTCCAGCGCCGCTTCTTTTATTTCCTCTTCTTGCTTAGGCTCATATAACATGGCTGTACACATACAATTTTTTCGTTCCTTACTCATTAAAATATCATAATTCACACAGCTCTTGCAACCTGCCCAAAATTCTTCATCATCGGTAAGCTCACTATAGGTAACAGGTTCATAGCCTAACTCACTATTAATTTTCATCACCGCCAAACCAGTGGTCAATCCAAATATTTTAGCATTAGGATATTTCTCTCTGGACAATTGAAAAATAGTTTGCTTAATTTTTTTAGCAATCCCTGTTTTACGAAAAGCAGGGGCTACAATTAAACCACTATTGGCAACAAACTGTCCATGCTGCCAAGCCTCGATATAACAAAAGCCTACCCAGGTTCCCTCTTCGGTATAGGCAATCACCGATTTACCTTCGTTAATTTTTTTAGCAACATAGTCAGGACTACGCTTAGCGATACCTGTACCACGCGCTTTAGCCGAAGAAGCCATTTCATCTGTAATGGCATTTGCAAAAGAGGCGTCGCCACTATGGGCAACACGTACTATTATTTTCTGTTCCAATTAGCTTTAAAATTTAGGAAAGTAGAATGCTGGCGTAAATTGAATTCTTTGTTGGGGTTTTTCCACTGATAGGGGCAACTGCCAATTGCTCGTCCTATCAGAATCCACGTCGCGGACTCGGTCCATTCAATACAGGAACCGGTGCATTGTAAGCACTAGTTAATAAAATATGTATTTGTTCCTGTTTCATTATAAGCTTCCTTTTGTATAGGAATGAGAGCGTAAAAATAGATAATTATATAGACAATATGCCCTCATTAGGCCTATAATTTGCCTATGAAGCGTTTGTAGGGCCAATTAAGGCCTCAAAATGAATGAGTGTTAGTTTTTTATAGGCTGGCAGAGTCGTATTTTTGTTGCTCAATTAAGTAAAACAAAATAATATGAAAATTATAATTGGAACAAGTGTAGTTATGGCCTCTCTATTAATATTATCATGTGGGCAAACAAATGATAAAGCCAATACAAATAGTACAGATACCAGTCAAGTAGCAAAAATGGATACTACTGCAGAAAAAACTTATTCAGTCGAATTAGTGAATAATAAAAAAGACCCTAGTTGTGGCATGCCAGTGACTGCAGGTATTGGTGACACTACCCATTATGAAAACCTTGTTCTAGGATTTTGTTCTACAGAATGTAAGAATGAATTTTTGAAAAATCCTAAAGCAAATATAGCTGCAGCAGAAGTTAAATAATTTTTGACTAGGAAAATAGCTAACAAAATAAGTAGAAAAAGAAATAGATAAGTTCTTTCTATAATTACTAGCTGAATAAATAAGCAATATCATCTTTGGTTAAAGATTTTACAAATCCCACTTCATCGGAAATTAATTCTTTAGCCAAAGATCTTTTTCTCTCTTGCAATTTTAATATTTTATCCTCTACCGTATCGTTACAAATCATACGATACGCGAATATATTTTTTGTTTGCCCAATACGATGTGTTCTATCAATGGCTTGTTGCTCCACAGCAGGGTTCCACCAAGGATCTACTATATACACGTAATCGGCAGCCGTTAAGTTTAAACCTACTCCACCCGCTTTTAAAGAAATCAAAAACACTCTACAATTATCATCGTTTTGGAAACGCTCAATAGCGCGCTCTCTTTCTTGAATGGTACTACTACCATCAAAATATTCATGGTCAATACCTAATTTTTTCAACTGCTCTTTTATTAAAGCTAGCATGCCTAAAAATTGTGAGAACACCAAGGCCTTGTGACCTCCAATGTTTTCAGCTATTTCACGGGTTAACTCTTCTAATTTTACCGACTCATTTGGATAAGCTTCATCTTTTAATATAGCAGGGCTATCACAAATTTGTCTCAGCTTCATTAAACCTTGTAAAATAGAAAGCTGTGATTTCTGAATACCTTTTTCTTCTACCATACCAATGAGTTTATCACGGTAGTCGTTTCTATAGGCTTCGTAAATTTTTCTTTGTGCATCCCCCATTTCACAATACAATACCATTTCTTGTTTTTCTGGCAAGTCCTTGGCTACTTGTTCCTTGGTTCTTCTTAATATAAAAGGGAATACAAATTTTCTTAAATGTTCTTTCTGCTCTTGCTCATCGAATTTATCAATAGGCATGGAGAAATTATGCTTGAAGTATTCCACAGTACCCAGCATACCTGGGTTTAAGAAATTCATCTGCGCATAAATATCAAATGTATTGTTTTGCAAAGGCGTACCACTTAAACATAATTTATTAGTGGCTTTTAATAAACAAGCAGCCTTTGTTACTTTAGAAGCAGGGTTTTTAATGGCCTGGCTTTCATCTAATATCACATAATCAAAATCTACTTCTACAAACATTTTAATATCACTTCTTAAAGTACCATAAGTGGTAATGATGACTTCAATTTTATCATCATGAAATAATGCCTTCTTTCTAGTGCCCCCATGATGTATATGATAAGTTAAACTAGGTGTGAATTTTTTTAATTCATTCTGCCAGTTAAATAGAAGTGTAGTTGGACAAACCACTAAGGCTACTAACTTACCGTTCTTTTCTTTTAAATGCTGCAAGAAAGATAAAGTTTGGATGGTTTTACCTAGTCCCATATCATCGGCTAAGATGCCACCCCACTGTACATCGTGTAAATAATTCAACCACTGAAAACCACTTATTTGATAAGGCCTTAAGATAGGCATTAAATGCGCAGGCGGTGTAACGTCTGCTATAGCATAACG
>CANCRC010000045.1 GCA_947380435.1 Chitinophagaceae bacterium | reverse complement strand
TGGCATGCAAGAGGTCAGCGGTTCGAACCCGCTATTCTCCACATTTTAATTTATTTTTTCCAATGCCTTCTATATTCAGGCTTTCCTTCCTCTTATTATTTTCAAGTATCTCCATTCTTTCAATGGGGCAACAGCCTGCAATTTTAATTAAAGTTGTAGATGCTAAATATAATCCTGTAGGTTTTGCCAATATTTCTATTGTAAATAAAATTGACAGCACAAAAATTACTAATACCATTACCGATAGTATTGGTATTACTAAAATAAATTTAGCAACAAAAGCTAATCTAGCAGTAAAAAATGCTTATACCATTAAAGTGTCGGCCATAGGGTATAAGAAGTTCAGTAAAGACTATTTTATAAATGATCAAAGTTCTATAGCCATTAAACTTACCGAAGACCCTGCACAATTAAATGAAGTGGTGGTAAAATCTACGAAGGCCTTAATTCGTCAAGAAGATGATAAGTCGGTAGTGGATCCGGAAGCCTTGGCTGCCAGTTCAACCAATGCTTATGAGACCGTTGAAAAAGTGCCCGGTGTTTTTATTGACCAAGATGGTAATATCTATTTAAATGGCCTATCGCCTGCAGGTGTGCAAATAAATGGACGTGATTTAAAAATGAGTGCTGCCGATATTGCCATTCTATTAAAAAGTTTACCGCCCAATGCCATTCAAAAAATTGAATTAATTAGAACACCTTCTGCCAAGTATGACGCCTCGGGTGGAGGAGGGCTAGTGAATATCATTTTAATGAAAGGAGTAAAAATAGGTATTAACGGGTCGGTGAATACAGGCTTTTCGCAAGGAGAATATGGCAATCAATACATTGGTTTTAATTTGAATAACAATAATGACAAATTAAGTTCTTATGTGAATGCACAATATAATAATGGAAATGATTATTCAATAACTAATACAGATAGAATACTTTCCATAGATTCTGTATTAAGACAAGAGGCAAGAGCAGTCAAACCTAATCATTCGGTGAATTTGGGTTATGGTTTTGGTAAAACCATTAAAGAAAAATGGGAATTGAATTATGATGGAAGAATGAGTCAAAATAAGTTTGACAACACTACGAATAGCCAGTCTTTCTTACATCAAATTTCCAATAATCAAAATACAGGTAATTTACAATCTTATGTAAACAATAAGGGGACGAATAATTTTATGAATCAATCTTTTAGAGTGAAATTAAAATTAGACACGGTGGGTGGTGAGTGGGTAAATGATGTATCCTTTAATTTTTCAAAAAGTAGTACCGATCAAAACTATTCCAATTTATTACTCGCAAAAAATACGAGCACTGGCGGAGAGGGCGATTATGGCAATGATAGAAATTATTTTACCTATCAATCCGATATTAGAAAAAAATTAAGAGGCATTAATATAGAGTCAGGTGTTAAAACTTCAGTGTTAAATTTTAATAATAACTCTAATTATACTAAAAATGTAGCTGGTCTTATCTCACCCGATCCTTTTCGTACCAGCAAGTTTCATTATACAGAACAAATCAATGCAGCTTATTTGCAAGGGTCTAAAACCTGGGGCCCTATTGTTTTAAAAGTAGGTTCAAGGTTGGAGCAAACCATTATGCAGGGCCATCAGTTTATTCCTAAGGACACTAATTTTTCAGTGAATAGAACGGACGCCTTCCCTTATGTGTATTTAAGTAGAAAGATAATGATGATTATGAACTATGAACTGAGAGGTTTTTTAGTGTACCGAAAAACCATTAGCAGGCCTTCTTATGATTATCTAAATCCATTTGCTAAATATATTGACCCATTCTTATATGAAGTAGGTAATCCTAATTTAAAGCCTCAGTTCACTAGTAACTACGAGGCCAATATTAGTGTAGACGACAAGCCTTTGTTTGCATATGGAGTGAATGAAACCACCGACATATTCACCAATGTAGTGTATCAGTCACCCACGAACAAACAAGTGAGTTATAGAACTTATGATAATTTAGGAAAGAGTAGAGAAACTTATTTTAGAATTATAGGAGTTATTCCTCCCGGTAAAAAGTTTTTTGCCGTTTTAGGAACTCAGTACAATAGAAATAACTATAATGGATTTTATGAAGGCAAGCCCATTATGTTCAATAGAGGTACTTGGTCTGTATTCACTTTTCAATCCTTTAAGTTAGATGGATTGTCAACCATGACACTGAATGGTTTTTGGAGATTTAAAGGACAGCAACAATTTTATGAGTTATCCGATTTTGGAACTTTGAATGCGACTATTAACAGACAGTTCTTAAAGAAAAAATTAACCATTACTGCTAGTTACAATGACTTTTTATATACCAATAAAAATAATTTTGTTTTGAAGCAGGGTTCACAGAATGCAGTAGGCTATAGAGCAACAGATTCAAGAAGACTGGGCTTATCGCTGCGTTATAATTTTGGTATCAAGCCAAAAGAAAATAAAATGGATATGCTAGAACAAGGTAATACTGAAAGAAACTAGCTTAGCTATTGAGTTGCTCCATTAAGGCTAGGATACTCATCGATCCCATAATAGCCACTACCATCCAACCCATGATTTCAATCCACATAGGGTATTTAAATTGTTTTAAAGCAGGCAGTTTTCTGCTAGCAATTAACATAATGGACAATGCGAATGGTAAAATAAATCCATTCACTAAACCTGCCATTAGTAGTAACTCTTTAGGCTTTCCTAAAAAAACAAATAGGGAAGTGGATACTACAATAAATGCAGTGATGACTTTTCTTTCGTTTTGAAGCAATGTAATTTTTGTATTTTTTATAAAACTATAGGAAGTATAAGAAGCGCCAATGACAGATGATATGGCAGCACTCCATAATACAATACCGAAAATAAATAAGCCCCATCTACCACCTGCCGATTCAAAAACAGTAGCAGCTGGATTATTTTTATCTAAATGAATGCCTTTGCTTACAATACCTACCACTGCTAGAAATAAAATAAAACGCATGAAGGAAGAAATTAAAATTCCACGGCTAGCAGTTTTAGTTACAAACGAAATATGTTCACTGCCTTTAATGCCTGCATCAATGAGTCGGTGTGCACCTGAAAAAGTAATATAGCCTCCCACAGTACCACCTACAATTGTTACTATGGCGAGTAAAGAAATTTTTTCAGGAATAAAACTATGGTGCACCGCTTCTAAAATAGGAGGGTGGGCTGCGTATACAATAATTAAAGTAAGTCCAATTTTTATAATGCCTAAAACTTTAGTGAGTTGGTCTAACATTTTTCCAATTTCTTGAATCCAAAAAATGACAATGGCTACGATACCACTTATAATAGCTCCTTTGGCAAAAGAAATACCTGTTAAAATATTTAAGGCTAGTCCACAACCTGCAATATTGCCAATATTAAATGCAAAGCCTCCAAGTATCACTAAAAAAGAAAGTAAATGTCCTAGTCCTGGGAAAACTTCATTGGCAATTTCTTGTGCACGCATGCCCGTTAAAGTAATGGCACGCCAAATATTTATTTGTGCGCCAAAATCTAAAATAATGGAAATCACAATGACAAAACCGAAGCTGGTTAATAATTGTTCGGTATAAAAAGAAGTTTGTGTTAGAAATCCCGGTCCTATGGAAGAATTAGCCATTAAAAAAGCGGCCCCCAAACCAAGGCCAGTCATAGAAGGTAGCGGACGGCCCGAATTAAGCTTGTGTAATTTCAATCTGATTATTTTTTAAAGTAGTATGAATGGCCTTTGCAAATTCAATCGCATTTTCACCGTCTCCGTGAATACAAATAGTATCGGCTTCAATATCAATGGGGTCGCCTTGAATGGTATTTACTTTTTGAACTTGAATAATATCTAGTACTTGTTTACAAGCCAGTTCCACTTCGTGAATCATAGCATGTTCTAAATAACGGGGCGTTAAATGTCCGTCTAATTGATAAGTTCTATCCGCAAAAACTTCACTCGCAAATGGTTGACCTAATTTTTTGGCTTCTTGAATAGTTTTACTTCCACTAAGTCCATAAATAATAATATCTGAATCGATGGCTTGTATAGTTTGAATAAAAATTTTACTTAAGCCTGCATCTTTTGCGCAGTCATTGTACAAAGCGCCATGTAATTTCACATGATGCATTTTAGCCCCTAAAGGAATAGCTACTTTTTCAAAAACATAAATTTGTTCTGCAATGAGTTCCGCCATTTCTAATAAAGAAAGCATTTGCGAAACGCGTCCAAAATTTTCTCTATCAGGATATCCCGGATGCGCACCTACGGCAACATTATATTTTAAGGCCAGTTCAATTGTTTTTTTGAGGGTGTCTAAATTGCCTGCATGAAATCCGCATGAAATATTTGCACTACTTATATAAGGCATAATTTGGGCTTCATTGCCCATGCCCTCACCCATGTCGCAGTTAAGATCTATGGATAAATTTTTTTTCAATTTGTTGATATAATTTATGTGCGGTTTCAATACTAGTTTCCTTAAAATGAATACTAGTTTGATTGGATGCTTGCGCAAGCCTAGGTAAATCTACCAAAATAATTTGACCCAAATTTGCGTAGCCTCCAATGGTCTGATGGTCGGCCATTAAAACCATTAACTCTCCATTGGGTAATAGTTGTAAAGTTCCTCTAGTCACTGCTGCCGATAAGTATTGGTTGGGCTTACTTAATTGAAGTAGTGCACCCTTAAGAGGATAGCCCATTCTATTAGCCTGCATACCAATATGATATCCAGTACTTAAGAATACTTTTTGGGATTCATGGGTTAAATCCTTCCATGCAGGTCCAGGGATGAAATGCAGGGGGCTTGTAGAAAATACATGACTACGTATTTCATTGATAATAAGACTAGTAATAGTCTCATTACCCGGCAACATTTTTTTATTCATTGTGGGACGCGCTTCCCATTCAAATTGGTCGTCTTTTTGAATGCTGTTTGCAAAATAACTATGACTATCTAACCAAGCTTCTTCTTTAATTTTTCCTTGAATAGCGATATAACTTATTCTTCCCTCAATGGGTTTTAAAAATTGCAAGGTATCATTTTCTTTTACTTCAATGGCTGTATCTAAGGCAATACTTTTTTCATTGAGTACGGGTACAAAATTCGCACCACTTATACAAATGATGTAAGACTTTGTAAAAGTAAAACTACTTGCAGGAAAATGAATTTCAAAGACAGGAGATTTTGTAGGATTGCCTAAAATGGTATTTGCTAAGCGCGCCGATAGATAATCTAAATAACCATTCGCTTGAATACCTAAATGCTGATAACCATAGCGACCTATGTCTTGGATTGTATCAGAGATTCCTTTTTTTATAATTTTAATAGCCATAAAAATTATTAGTATTCATTTAGTTTTTCAAATTCCGAAAAAGAAATAGGATAAAACTGTATTTGATTGCCGGCTTCTAATTTCCCTAAAATTGCAGGGTTATGATCAAAAATTTTCAAAGGTGTTCTTCCAATAATTTGCCAACCACCAGGAGAATTCATAGGGTAGATACCCGTCTGCATGCCAGCAATACCAACACTTCCGGCGGCTACTTCTTTTCGAGGGGAAGCATGTCTTGCTATTTGAATTGATTCACGAACTTTGCCCATATAAGCGAAGCCCGGTAAAAAACCTAAGCAATATACTAGGTAAGTTTCTTCACTATGTATTTTAATTATTTCTTCTACTGAAATTTTATTTTTTAAAACAATATTTTCTAAATCAATACCAAGGCGTTCATCATAACAAACAGGAATTCGAATAATTTTTTCTAGTTCTATGAAACTTTTTTTTTCACTTAAATCATTATTTGATTTTAAATTTTTAATAGAACTTACCGATTCCACATTTGTAGCAGCGCTGTTGAAAGCTGTCAGTAAAGCGTTTCCGAAATCAGTAATAGAATCATTATTCTCTTTAGCAATTTCACTTCCATAAAATAATTCAATATCATAAACTAGTGTAAGTGTATGATAGGAGGGAATTAATTCTTTTATAAAATCAAAATGAAAAGCCTCTATATTTTTTTTGAGTGCAATCATTTTTGATATAATTTCTTCACTCATTTTTTCTTCTACAGAAAAAACAAGGGCATGATCTCCTAATAATTGCAGCTGCCAATTCATATTTTCAAAATTTGTTTTCATCTTCAGAAAAGATAGGAAAAAATTAAAAATGAGGCCAAATTCAAATTTTTAGACTTAGTTCTACTTAAAAAGCCTTAAAAACTAATGAATTTCTAGTATTGTATGTGTAAATAATACACACCTACTAATAATAGTTAGTGTACAAATAACACTTTTTTATAAAATGTTCAAAAAAACTGAGTTAAACAGTTGTTGATGTTAAGAAACTGTTATATTATTGGGATACGATTGTATTAAATTTTAAAATCAAACCCGAACACTATGCGAAAATTTCTACGTTTAATTACGGTTCCTTTGTTACTATGGGGTCTTGTTGCGACTGCGCAAACAAGAACTATCAAAGGACAAGTGGTTTCAGCTACAGACGGTAAAGCCGTTGCTGGTGCTACTATTTCAGTTAATGGACAAAAGGTCTCTGCTATTGCTAGCGAAGATGGTTCATTTGCTGTAAATGCTTCTGGTAATGTTACTTTATCTGTAAAATCAGTTGGTTTTGCAAATAAAACAGTAACTGTTGCTGGAACACAAAACACAATCAAAATTTCTTTAACTGAGGAATCTTCTCAATTAAATGAAATTGTGGTTACTGGTTACACTGCACAGAAAAGAAAAGAAATTACTGGTGCGGTATCAGTTGTAAGTGTTAAAGACATGAAGTCAGTACCTTCTGGTACTGCAGAACAAATGTTACAAGGTCAAGCATCTGGTGTAACTATTATCGGTTCTGGTAGCCCAGGAGAACCAAGTAACGTGTTCATTCGTGGTGTAACTTCTTTTGGTAACTCAACTCCACTTGTAATTGTGGACGGAGTTCAATCTGCTCCTGGTGATCTAGGTTCTTTCCGTGATTTATCTGCAAACGATATCGAATCAATCCAAGTATTGAAAGATGGTCAAGCAGCTATTTACGGTGCTCGTGGATCTGCGGGTGTTATCATTGTAACAACTAAAAGAGGTAGAGGTAAAGCAACTATTACTTACGATTCTTACACTGGTATTCAAATGCCAAAAACAGGAAACGTTTGGAATAAGTTAGATCCTCAAGGTATGGCTGATTTATTTTTCTTAGCTGCTAAGAACTCAGGACAAGTAGATGCTGCGGGTAACGTATCATCTGGTCAATACGGTACTGGTAAAGTTGCTGTATTACCTGACTTCATTAAAGCTGGTTCTAAATCAGGTGTTTCTGCTTCAGATCCTGCAACTAATCTTGCATTATATAACAACGACTATGCTAAAGGTGGAATTTACTTAGTAGTTCCTGCAAATAAGAAAGGTACTGATTGGTGGGATGAATTGTTTGACCCAGCTCCTATGACAAGTCATACAATTACTGCATCAGGTGCTCAAGAGAAATCTACTTACTTATTCTCTTTGAACTATTTTGATCAAAAAGGTACTTTGATGAATACTTACTTGAAGCGTTACTCAATGAGAGCTAACACTACTTGGAACATCAAAAACAATATCCGTATTGGTGAAAACCTACATGTGTTCTACAAGTCTAACCCAAGAATTGGAAACAACCAAGAGGGTAATGCTGTAAACAACACTGCATGGGAACAACCAATCATTCCTGTATTTGATGCAGGTGGAGGATTTGGTGGTACAGCAGGTAGCAACTTAGGTAACTCTTCTAACCCTTATGCTAACCAAGCTCGTCAAAAAGACAACGTAAACCATAACTGGCAAATGCAAGGTAATGTGTTCGCAGAAATCGATTTCGCGAAACACTTTACTGCTAAAACAGTATTTGGTGGAAACTTAGACCAATATTATGGTTTCTATCATAACTACCGTTCTTATGAGAATGCTGAAAATGGTTCTTCTAATGGATACGGTGAGTATGCTGGTTACAACAATAACTGGAACTTCACAAACACTTTAAGTTACTCTAATGTATTCAAGCAAGACCATAGCGTTAAGTTAATGGCTGGTTATGAAGCATTAAAAGTACAAGGTCGTAATGTGGGTGGTTCAAGAGTTAACTACTTCTCTGATGATGTTAACTACTTAAGTTTAAATACTGGTTCTCCAATTGGACAAAACAACTACAGCGGATTATACAAAATCACTGGTACTTCTATCTTAGCTAAAGCAGATTATGCTTTCAGAGATAAATACTTAGTAGGATTGAATGGTCGTCATGATGGTAGTTCTGTATTTGGACCAAACACAAAATATGGTGACTTCTGGTCAGCTTCTGCTGGTTGGGTAGTTTCTCAAGAAGATTTCTTTAAGAACGTTAAGTTTATCAATTCTTTAAAAGTACGTGGTAGCTACGGTATCTTAGGATCTATCTCTAACGTAGGTGCATTAAACCAATACACAACTTATGGTGGTAGCGGTGGATCATCTTACTATGACTTAAACGGTACTTCTAATACTACAGTTATGGGCTTCTACGCTACTAACTTAGGTAACTTAAGTACAGGTTGGGAGAAGAATAAAATATTAGACTTTGGTGTTGACGCCTCTGTGTTAAACAATAAGTTAGATATCACTTTTGATTGGTACAAAAAAACAATTGAAGGTTTATTATTCCAAGACCAAGCGCCTGCTGTTGTAGGTGTAGGTTCTTCTTTACCTCAGGTTAACATTGGTGATATGCAAAACACTGGTATTGATTTGAGTTTAACTTACCGTGGTAAAATTAATAACGACTTAAGCTATTCAGTAGGTGCTAACTTAGGTGCTTACAAGAGTGAAGTAGTTAATATTCCTGGTTCTGCTGGTTTCTTCGAAACTGCATACACGCACAATACAGGACCACAAGTTAGAAACGCTATTGGTCATCCAGTAGGTTCTTTCTTTGGTTACAAAATTGCTGGTATCTATCAATCAGCTGCTGATGTAGCTGCTTGGGCTAAAGAGCCAGATGCTGCTCCAGGTCGTTTCAAATATGAGGACATTAACAAAGACGGAAAAATCGATGATAATGACAGAACTTTCTTCGGTAATCCAAACCCTGCATTTACTTTAGGTCTTAACTTAAATGTAACTTACAAGCGTTTTGATGTATCTACAGTTCTTTATGGTTCATTCGGTAACGATATCTTAAACGAAACTCGTTATTTCCAAGATTTCTATCCTCAATTCCAAAATGCGAAAAGTATTCCATTGTTAACTGAATCTTGGTTACCTACAAGACCAAGTACAAAGTATCCAATTGTTGAAAACAACTCTTACTTTAGTACAAATGGTGTAATTAACAACTTCTATGTAGAGGACGGTTCATACATGAGAATTAAACAATTAAGTATTGGTTATACAATAGATCCAGTTACATTGAAAAGATATGGCATCGACAAAGCACGTGTTTTTGTGCAAGGTGCTAACTTGTTCACTTGGACTAAGTATTCTGGTTTAGATCCAGAGATTCCAGGTAGTTCAACTTCTTTTGGTGTTGATTGGGGTAACTATCCTCCTTCTAAGACTTTTAACGTAGGAGTAAGCCTTACTTTTTAATTTAACAAATAAAAATTAATTACAAAATGAAAAAATATAATTTTAAACATATAATGCCAGTGGTGCTTTCTTTCCTGGTTATATTATATGCTTGTGATAAATCTTACCTAGAGGTTCCCGCAGCTGGTGCATTAAGCCAGGATGTGTTAGCGAACAAAGTAGGTGTAGAAGCCCTATTAGTGGGTGCTTATTCTTTGTTAGATGGAGAGGGTAGTTCTGCAGGTACCAACAATGGTCCTTGGGCAACTTCTTCAAGTAACTGGGTATACGGTTCTGTTGCGGGTGGTGACGCTCACAAAGGATCTGATCCAGGTGACCAAAACTTGATCACTCCAATCGAACAATGGAATGCAACTCCGTCTAACTCATACTTAGACCAATTGTGGCAACAACGTTATGATGGTGTTCAACGTGCAAATGAAACTTTAAGAGTATTAAAATTAGCTAAAGACGTATCTGCAGCTGATGTAACTCGTATTACTGCTGAAGCTAAATTTTTACGTGCACACTACCATTTTGACTTAGCTAAATTCTTTGGTAACATTCCTTATATCGATGAGTCTATTACTTATGCTGCTGGTAACTATTTAGTGCCAAATGGCGGTAAAGACGCTGCTTTAGCTAAAATTGAAGCAGATATGGCTTTTGCTTATGCTAACTTACCTGAGACTATGTCTTCTGTAGGTCGTGCAAATAAGTGGGCTGCTGCTGCTTACTTAGGTAAAATTTACATGTTCGAAAAGAAATTTGCTGATGCTAAAACTGTATTAACTGCAGTTATTACTAGCGGTAAAACTTCTTTAGGCGTTAAATATGCATTATTACCAAAATTTGGTGATGTGTTTGATCCAGCTAAAAAGAATGGTTCTGAGCATGTATTCTCTGTACAAATGACTGTTAATGACGGTACTGGTGCAGCTAACGCTAACTCTGGTGACGCCTTAAACTTCCCTTATGGTGGAGAAACAGGATGTTGCGGATTCTACCAACCTTCTTTCTCTTTAGCAAATGCTTTCAAAGTTGATGCAAACGGATTGCCATTATTAGACGAATCATATTTCTCTAATCCATTGAAAAATGATATGGGAATTTCTGCTGATAAACCTTTCACTCCAGATGCTACAACTCCATTAGATCCTCGTATCGACTGGACAGTGGGTCGTCGTGGTGTTCCTTACTTAGATTGGGGTATTATGCCAGGTTCTACTTGGGTAAGAGACCAAGGTACAGCTGGACCATACGAGCCTTTGAAGCATTTATTTAGAAAATCTCAAATTGGTATCTTTACCGATGGTTCTTCTTGGACTAACGGTTTCACTGCCAACAACTATCCTTTAATTCGTTTTGCTGATGTGCTTTTATTAGCTGCAGAAGCAGAAGCTGAAGTAGGATCTTTGACTACTGCTTTAGGTTATGTAAACCAAATTCGTACTCGTGCTGCAAACCCAGATGGTTTTGTAGGACCTAAGAACAATGCTGGTTTAGTTTCTCCAACTAACTATCAAATTAAGAACTATACTTCTTTCCCTGATAAAGCTTATGCTGTTAAAGCGATTCGTTTTGAGCGTAAGATTGAGTTAGCTATGGAAGGACACCGTTTCTCTGACCTTACTCGTTGGGGTACTGGTGTAACTGAGTTGAACAACTATTCAGTTAATGAAACTAAGTTAGGTTACACGCAAATTTCTGGTGCAACTTACAAAGCTGGAAAGTCTGAGTACTTACCTATTCCTCAAACACAAATTGACAAATCTGTGAAAGACGGAAAATCGGTTTTAACTCAAAACCCTGGTTACTAATTGAACTAACTTAATAAGTTACTCATATAAGAGTCCCGCCCGAGCAATCGGAGCGGGACTCTTTTTTTTAACCATACCCCCTCAAAAACGAATTCTTTAGTATCTTTATTTACCTATAAAAAACCAATATTTACGAGGGTATTTAACCTATTTTAAAATTTAATTTAATGTTGCGAAGGAATTATTTTTTTGGTCTTTGTCTATTTGCATTAAGTGCTTGCTCTATAAAAAAACCTCTTTTTGAATTAGTAAAATCGAGTAATTCGGGAGTGCATTTTAATAATGAAATTATCGAGAACGATTCACTGAATGTATTGGATGTATCTAATATTTATAATGGTGGTGGTGTAGGTGTAGGTGATTTTAATAAAGATGGCTTAGCCGATATTTATTTTACAGGTAATAAAGTATCTAATAAATTATACCTCAATAAAGGCGATATGCAGTTTAATGATATCACCTTTGAGGCTGGTGTAACAGGGGAAGGCAGATGGAGCAGGGGTGTTTCTGTAGTGGACATTAATAACGATGGTTGGCCCGATATTTATGTTTCAGTGACCTTAGATAAAGACGCGAATAAGCGAAAGAACTTACTTTATATAAATCAAGGCCTTAATAAAACAGGGGTACCCACCTTTAAAGAAGAAGCGGCTGCTTACGGGCTTGCCGATACTTCTTTCTCCACCATGGCTAGTTTTTTTGATTATGATAAAGACGGAGACTTAGATATGTTTTTAGTGGTGAATGAAATAAAAGACCCGCATACGCCCAATGTATTTCATCCCAAGGACCAAGACCCTGCTTATTTTAGTTCCAGTAAATTATTTCAAAATAATTACGATTCTACATTACATCATCCTGTTTTTACCGATGTATCTGCCAAGGCAGGTATTATAAGAGAAGGCTATGGGCATAGTGTGGTAGTGACCGATATTAATAAAGATGGTTGGCCCGATATTTTTGTGACCAACGATTATTTACCCAACGATTATTTATGGATTAATAACCATGACGGAACTTTTACAGACCAGTTATCGGTTTATTTTAAACATAGTTCTGTGAATTCAATGGGGGTAGATGTAGCCGATATTAATAACGATGGCTTATTAGATTTTTGCACTTTGGATATGAATCCAAGAGACAACTACCGAAAGAAAATGATGATGAATCCCAATAGCTATCAAACTTTTCAGAATAGCGATTTGTATGGATACAATTATCAGTATGTAAGAAATACTTTGCAAATTAACCAAGGGCCTCGTGTGAATAAAAACGATTCTATTGGAGCACCCATTTTTAGTGAGATTGGATTTTTATCGGGCATAGCTGAAACCGATTGGAGTTGGACCCCTTTATTAGTAGACTTTGATAATGATGGCCACCGCGATTTAATTGTGACCAATGGTTTCCCCAAAGATGTTACCGACCACGATTTTATAACATTTCGTAATAAAGCATATAGTTTCGCTAGCAAGGCGCAATTACTTGTAGAAATTCCGGCAGTGAAAATTCATAATTATGCATTTAAAAATAATGCCGATTTAACTTTCTCAGATGTAACCCAAGACTGGGGTTTGAAAATGCCTACATTTTCTAATGGCGCAGCTTATGCCGACTTAGACAATGATGGAGACTTGGATTTAATTGTAAATAATATTAATGACGAAGCTTCTATTTATCAAAATAAAGAAAGACAAATCAATAAAGAAACAAGCCATTTTTTACAAGTAGCTTTAGATGGATATGATATAAATAAAGAGGGCTTAGGTGCCTTTATTACTATTTTTTATGACAAGGGGCAAAAACAAGTCTGGGAAAATACACCCTTCAGAGGTTATTTATCAACGGTGCAAAATATTGCACAATTTGGTTTAGGTAAAGTAAATAAAATTGATTCTGTTGAAGTTCAGTGGCCTACTGGTGAAGTTCAAGTATTGTATAATCCGAAAGTAGATGAAAAAATTACTATTCCCATTGATGAAGATAGTTACCCTCTAAAAAAAGAAAATAAAGTTTTTGCCGCTAATACTTTATTTAAAGAAATAACCGACTCTCTGCAAATTCATTACATACATGAACAGGAAGATTTTGTTGATTTTAATATCCAAAAATTATTACCCCATAAATTCTCTGAATACGGACCTGCCATTGCAGTAGGTGATATCAATGGAGATGGATTAGATGATATGATTTTAGGCGGAGCCGGTCATCATAGTGCTCAAATTTTTCAACAACTGACTAATGGAAGTTTTAAACAGTCTTCTTTACTATCTAATCTCACTTATACAGGCAAACCTAATAGCGACCAAGGTATATTATTATTAGATGTAGATGGGGATGGAGACCTAGATGTATATATAACCGCCGGAGGGTATGAATTTAAAACCAACGACAAAAATTATCAAGATCAATTATATATAAATAATGGTAAGGGTGTTTTTACAAAAGACACTAGCGCTATTCCTTTGAATACCACTAGTAAGTTATGTGTAAGAGCCATTGATTATGATAAGGATGGTGACCTTGACTTATTTGTATCTGGTAGAGTAGACCCTTGGAACTATCCCAAGCCTGTTTCAAGTTTTATTTATAGAAACGATAGTAAAGAAGGTAAGGTAAAGTATACCGATGTGACTAAAACAGTAGCTAAGGACTTAGATAAAATTGGATTAGTCTGCGATGCCTTGTTTACCGACTTTGATAATGATGGTTGGCCCGATTTAATACTTACTGGAGAATGGATGCCCATAACTTTTCTTAAAAATGAAAAGGGGGTATTTAAAAATATAACTACTAGTACAGGTATTAATAATCAAGTAGGTTTATGGAATACCATTACAGCAGGCGATTTTGATAATGATGGCGATATGGACTATATAGTGGGCAATACTGGAAGAAATTCATTTTATAGAGCCAGTGATATGTATCCTATTTCAATTTATGCAAAGGATTTTGATAACAATGGCAGTTATGATGCATTCCCTACTTTATATTTACCTACTAGCCATACCGACGAAGTTAAAAAAGAATACCCTGCACAAACAAGAGATGATATTGTGAAGCAAATGATTGGTATGCGTTCAAAATTCCAGAACTATAAAACCTATGCAACGGCCACCAAGGACCAATTACTTTCTAAAGAGCAGTTGGCTAGCGCGCAAGTAGTAAAAGCCAATAATTTAAGTTCTAGTTATATTCAAAATAAAGGTGGTGGAAAATTTGAAATGA
>CANCRC010000044.1 GCA_947380435.1 Chitinophagaceae bacterium | reverse complement strand
GCCATTAAAGCGGGCGGCTTTCATATGCCTAGAACCAAAATGGTGATTAATTTATCTCCAGCCGATTTAAGAAAAACAGGCGCTGCATTTGACTTACCTATAGCTATTGGCATTTTAGCTGCATCAGAACAAGTTGCTCACCCTAAACTTATTGAAAAATACTTATGTATGGGGGAACTAGGATTAGATGGAAAACTATATCCCATCAAAGGAATACTTGCCATGGCCATGCAAGCCAAAGAGGAGGGCTTTCTAGGTATGATTATTCCATTAGAAAATTATGCGGAAGCGGCCATGGTAGAAGGGCTCCCTATTTTTGCATTCTCTCAGCTGAATGAAGTAGTTGCTTTTTTAAAGCAGCCTACTTATGAAAAAGAAAATCAAAATGAAAATTATACTTCATTGCTTGCGGGCCTTAAGTTAAGCACTAGCGCCTACACACATGAAAGAGAAATGATACCCGATTTCGCTGATATAAAAGGGCAATCAACAGCTAAACGTGCTTTAGAAATTGCAAGCGCTGGAGGGCATAATCTTATTATGATTGGACCACCCGGTGCGGGAAAAACCATGCTTTCAAAAAGTATAGTTTCTATTTTACCTCCTTTGAATAAAAAAGAAGCGCTGGAAACAAGTAAAATTTATAGCATAAGCGGAAAGATTCCTTTACAAAAACAATTAATAAGTCAAAGGCCCTTTAGACAACCACACCATACTTTATCGGCCATTGCCATGATTGGCGGAGGCAGTCATCCACAGCCCGGAGAAATTTCTTTAGCGCATAATGGAGTTTTGTTTTTAGACGAATTACCAGAGTTCAATAAATCGGTTATTGAAGTACTAAGACAACCCATTGAAGCAGGTATTGCAAGCATTGCTAGGGCTAAAATGACGGTGCATTTCCCGGCTAGATTTATGTTACTTGCCGCCATGAACCCCTGCCCTTGTGGTTATTATAACCACCCACATAAACCCTGTCACTGCAGTAGTAATCAGATTCAAAAATACCTACATAAAATTTCAGGGCCCTTACTAGACAGAATTGATTTGCATATAGAAGTTAGCCCCCTGCAGTACAATGAATTAAATAATAGCCAAAATGCCGAAAACTCAGCCACCATTGCCCAAAGAGTAGTGAAAGCAAGAAATATTCAACTAGAAAGGTTCATCAACGATGAAGGCATTTACACTAATGCCCAAATGAATGGTGCATTATTGAAAAAATATGTGAAAATCACCCCTTCAGGGGAACAGCTATTGGAAGCTGCCATGGAAAAGTTTCAATTAAGTGCAAGGGCGTATGATAGAATTAGAAAACTGAGTCGCACTATTGCCGATTTAGAAGCCTCCTCTACTATAAAAGAGCAGCATATTAGCGAAGCCATTCAATATCGAAACTTAGACAGGTCAACCTGGGGTCAATTTAAAAATTAAAGGCAAAAAAAATTCAAACAGTTAGTACTGACCTGTTTTTAGCATGACTAAAGTGCAGGCCTCGATTGTTTCAATACCTTTTTGGGTAGCTAAACTATTCAATTCGGGATTTTCAGTTCCTGGGTTGAAAATAATTCTTCTTGGTTTCAAGTCAAGAATAGCATTATAGTAAGACTGCTGTGCGGAAGGGCCCAAATACAAGGTGACAGTGTCTATGCTGCCATTGGCAGGCCATTCATTTTGGATGGTGGTTGCATGTATTTCCCCTTTTTTTATTCCAAAAGGATAGACTGCATGTCCTTTTTCTACCAATAAGGCTGTTGCCATGAAACTATATCTTTCTGGATTCGGGGTTGCTCCAACAATTAATGTAACGGGTGCTTGCATAATACAAAGCTATTACAAAAAATGAAAATGTTTTAATATAGTTCAATAAAACGATGTAATTTTATCGTCTAATAAGTTTACACAAAATCAAATTAACAAAAATGGCAAAGTCAAGTAAGAAAAAAGCAGCTACAAAAAAGAAAGTAGCCCCTAAGAAAAATGTGGTAGCAAAGAAAACTGTTAAAAAAGCAGTTAAGAAAGCGGCCAAAAAAACAACTAAGAAAGCAGCCCCTAAAAAGAAAGTAACTACAAAGAAAAAAGTAGTCGCAAAAAAGACTGTTAAAAAAGCAGCTAAGAAAGCGGTAAAGAAAACAACTAAAAAGGCAGCTCCTAAAAAGAAAGTGGCCTCTAAGAAAGTTGCTACAAAGAAAAAAGTAGTCGCTAAAAAAACTGTTAAAAAAGCAGTCAAAAAAGCAGCTCCTAAAAAGAAAGTAGCCCCTAAGAAAAAAGCAACTGCTCCAGTAGCAGCTCCTGCAGTAGTGACGCCTACTCTATTTACTGAACCTACAACAAATTCGACACCTACAGTTTAGTAAAAAAAACTTAAATTACAATCCCGCCCCGTTTCCGATTTATTGGTTGAGGCGGGATTTTTTATTGTTAATATAAATTCATTTTTATGCGTATTATTTTAATGTTATTATGTTTTCCTTTTTTGCTGCAAGCACAAAACAATGCTATTGCAGAAAAAACAAAAACGATGGAATTACATAAAGGTTACTTTAATTATTATTGGGATGCTGCACAAGGAAAAATTTTCATTGTTGTAGATAAATTAGAAACGCCTTTTTTATATGTCAATTCTTTGCCTGCTGGGCTAGGATCCAATGATATTGGGCTTGACAGAGGACAAATTGGGGATTCACGTATTGTGTATTTTCAACGTGTAGGTAAAAAAGTATTGTTGACTGAGCCTAATACCCATTTTCGTGCAGTGACTAGCGACCCTAGAGAACAAAAGGCAGTGAATGAATCTTTCGCACAATCTATCTTATTTAGTTTTGGCATTGAAGCTGAAGAAGCAAATACTATTTTAATAGATGCTACTTCTTTTTTATTAAGAGATGCGCATGGTGCAGCAGATAGAATCAGAAAAATGAAGCAGGGTACCTACACTTTAAATGAAGGTCGATCTGCTATTTATATTACCAATACTAAAAACTTTCCTAAAAATTCCGAGTTTGAAGCCACGCTTACCTTTGTGGGCGGCGCTGATGCAGGCAGGTTTGTTCAAACAGTAGCTCCTTCAGTAGAAGCACTTACAATGCGTATGCACCATAGTTTTGTAGAGCTTCCAGATAATAATTATCAACCCAGAAATTACGATATTAGAAGTGGCTATTTTGGAACAAGTTATTTCGATTATGGAAGTGATATAAGTGAGCCCATAGAAAAAATGGTTATCAATAGACATCGTCTATTTAAAAAAGATCCTACAGCCGCCATGAGTGAGCCTGTTAAGCCCATCATATATTATTTAGACAATGGTACACCAGAACCTATTCGTTCTGCTTTATTAGAAGGTGCAAGATGGTGGAACCAAGCTTTTGAAGTAGCTGGCTATAAGAATGCTTTTCAAGTACAAGTACTTCCCGACTCAGCCGACCCTATGGATATTAGATACAATATGATTAATTGGGTTCATAGGTCTACGCGTGGTTGGAGTTATGGTGCCACTATTGCCGATCCTAGAACGGGTGAAATTATTAAAGGTCAAGTGACCTTGGGTTCATTAAGAGTTCGTCAAGACTATTTAATTTTTACGGCCTTATTGTCTCCTTATATCAATGGCAAGCCTGTTACAGATAAAATGAGAATTGCCGCTATTCATCGTTTAAGACAATTAGCCGCACATGAAGTGGGTCATACATTAGGATTACAACATAATTACGCATCTAGCTATAACGATCGTGCTTCTGTGATGGACTATCCTCATCCAAATATTTTTGTGAACGATAAAGGAGAGATAGATTTTACTAAAATTTATACGAATGAAATTGGAGCCTGGGATAAGCGTGCCATTATGTATGGTTATCAAGATTTCGGAAAAGGCATGAATGAAACGCCAGCTTTACAAAATATGTTAGCAGAGAACTCAAAAAATGGATTATTATTTATTGCCGATGCCGATGCAAGAGCTGCCAGTGGGTTTCATCCTTATGCGCATTTATGGGACAACCAATCTGATGCAGTTGCAGGGCTTGACCAAGCAATGGCTGTCAGAAAAAAAGCCATGGAGCAATTTGGTGAAGAAGCTATTCCTAATTTTACTCCTCTTGCTAAATTAGAAGATGTACTTGTGCCTTTATATAATTACCACCGATATCAATATGAGGCAGTGACCAAATTAATTGGGGGTGTTAATTATAATTATAGTGTAAGAGGCGACCTCCATCAAATTAAACCCACTATTTTATCGAATGCTATTCAACAAAAAGCATTAGACGCTGCGGTAAATTGTTTGTCGGCTACTACACTTGTCATACCAGAGAGAATTTTACAATTAATACCACCCCGCCCTCCAATGTATTATGGTGTAGGTGAATTATTTGATAAAAGAACAGGTATGAGTTTTGATGCTTTAGCCGCAGCAGAAGCACTAAGTGATTTTGAACTAGGTTTCTTATTCAATGTTGAAAGAGCGAATAGACTAGTGCAAAATAAAGCAAGAGCCAAGACCATTGGCTTTGACAATGTAGTGGATGCTGTATTAAAAAATACATGGTACGCAAGCATACCTAGTGGTTTGGAAGGTAGTATTCATCAGCAAACTCAACAATTAGTACTTACTTGGTTAATGGGTGTAGGTCAAAGTACAGAAGCCAATTATGAAGTAAGGGCTATTTGTAATGATCGAGTAAAAGAATTAAAAGCAAAATTAATTTCTATGGGAAAAACAGATGCTGCTCATAAAGCGCATTATGCCTATGCCCTTGAAAGAATTAATAATCCAAAAGATATTACGCTACCCAAGCCCACTACCATTGCACCAGGTGCGCCTATTGGATGTGATCTAGATTAGTTTTTAATTGAAGTCTTATTTTATATAAAGACTTAAAAAGAATAACCTATTAAAAAAGCCTAACTCAAGAGTTAGGCTTTTTTAATATCATTAGAGAAGAATTTATTGGAGCTTATATTTCATAAAGCTCCAATAAATTACACGAACATTCTTATAGGTTCTTCTAAATATGCTTTTAAAGTTTGTAAGAAAGCCGATCCTGTTGCACCATCTACTACTCTATGGTCGCAACTTAAAGTTACATTCATCACATTACCAGGAACAATTTGACCATTTTTCACCACCGGCTCTTGCGCAATACCACCCACTGCTAGTATACAAGCATCGGGAGGGTTAATAATGGCAGTGAATGAATCTATTCCAAACATACCTAAATTAGAAATAGTGAAAGTGCTTCCTTCCCAATCTGAAGGTTGTAATTTTTTGTCTTTTGCTTTTTTAGCAAACTCTTTTACAGAGACACTTATTTCATCTAAAGAAAGTCCGTCTGCAAAACGAAGTACCGGCACTAATAAACCTTCGTCAACTGCTACTGCAATACCAATATTCACATGATGGTTCTCGCGAATCACATCGCCCAACCAACTGCTATTTACTTTCGGATGTTGTTTTAAAGAAAGCGCTACTGCTTTAACAATAAAATCGTTGAAACTAATTTTAACAGGTGCTGTTTCATTCACTACCGTTCTTGCAGCAATAGTAGCATCCATGTTAATTTTCATAGTTAAGTAAAAATGCGGAGCCGTAAATAAACTTTCGCTTAAACGTCTCGCAATGGTTTTACGCATTTGTGAAACCGGTGTATCCACAAAACTTACTTGGCCTATGAAATTTGTATTTCTTGGGGCAGCCGCTCTTGCAGTATTTGAAGTATTGCTAGCAGGCTTATAATTTTCTAAATCTGTTCTTGTAATTCTTCCATGCTCACCTGTACCTTGCACATATTTTAAATCTATCCCTTTTTCTTTTGCAATTTTCTTTGCTAATGGGGATGCAAATATTCTTCCTTCATTTACTACAGTGGCAGATACAGTTGTAGTAGCAGCTGGTGATGCAGCTGGCGCAGAGGAGGCAGTAGAAGCTGTAGTAGGCGCTGCAGCAGGACTAGCAGGCTTTGGCGCTTCTGTATTGGATGGTGCTTTAATTGATTTTACAATGCTATCAATATCTAAACCAGGTTGTCCAATAATACATAGTAATTGATTCACTAATATTTTTTCGCCAGCTTCTGCACCTTGATATAATAAAATACCATCTTTATACGATTCTAATTCCATGGTGGCTTTATCTGTTTCGATATCGGCCAAGACTTCTCCTTTTGAAACTTTATCTCCAACTTTTTTATGCCAACCTGCAATCACACCTTCAGTCATGGTATCACTTAAGCGTGGCATTAATACCACTTCTTCCATGGTACTTGCATCAATACTATTTGTAGTTGTTGCTGAACTTGTAGTTGGTGCAGCAGGACTTGCAGGAGCATTAGTGCTTGCTGTAGTTGCTGTCGCCACTGTTGAACTTGCTGCAGCGTAAGCGCCATGGGTATTCGCTGCTATAAGTGCAGTAATATCTTCTCCTTGTTTTCCGAATATGGCTAGTAAATCGTTCACTTGTAATTTGCCTCCACGAGGAGTACCAATATGCAATAAAATACCATCTTGATAGCTCTCCAATTCCATGGTGGCTTTGTCTGTTTCAATTTCAGCTAGTAAGTCTCCTTTTTTAACGGTATCCCCCACATTTTTATGCCAAGCTGCTACCACACCTTCGGTCATGGTGTCACTTAAACGGGGCATTAATATTGCTTCTGCCATAGGTTAAAGGGATGTTTTGTAATTAGGCGTGAAATTACATCAAAAATGTTTTTTTTCCCACCAGAAAACGCAATTTTCTATGAAAACAAGGGTAAAAACCAGGCTATTTATATAAAAGCCTTGATTCTATTGACCCTGTGCCAAACTATAGGCTTTTTTGTCGGCCCACATATTCAAAATCTCTAATGAACAAATCTTAAAATTAACTGCTAAGGCTCGATATAAATCAATTACATCATTTTGAGAAAGTGGCGATTCATTCACTGTTTCAAAACGGCAATAATACTGATTAATTAAATTGGTAAACACAGAACCTGAAGGCCAAACCTGTGTCCCTCTATTGGTAATGGTTACTAATTTTAAGGTGGCTGTAGTATGTAATGAACATTTATCTGCAATGGCTTGTGGTTGTTCTGCGCTTTCAATAAAAAAGTCTACCCCTACAATTTTATGATGATCATTTAAATGGCTTTGTAACATAGGATTGCTTTCTAATTTAAAATTAGTAGGCGTTACATAAAAATTAGCAAGACTAGGTTTTGGATTTTGACTAGGTAGCTTACCAAAATTTTGAATCACCGCTTGCGCAAATGCTGTGGTAGATAATGAAGCAGTAGCGCGATCTCCAAAATCGCCAGTATGCACCCCTGATTCTAAAGTATACAATAATGCATTTTCAATAGTAGCCGCTTGTTCCATTAAACCTAAATGATGCAACATACCTAAACCACTTAATAATAAAGCAGTAGGATTCGCAATATTTTTTCCAGCAATATCTGGAGCGGTACCATGCACTGCTTCAAATATAGAAATATGATCTCCAATATTAGCAGAAGGCGCAAAACCAAGCCCACCCACTAATCCAGCACATAAGTCACTTACAATATCTCCTTGTAAATTAGTTAATACCACTACATCAAATAAGTCGGGACGACTTACTAATTTCATACAAAGGTCATCTACAATTACATCATCTGCTTTTAATTCAGGATATTCTTTGGCTACTTCTTTGAATACTTCTAAAAACAAACCATCTGTTAATTTCATGATGTTTGCTTTATGACCACAAGTAATACGCTTGGCTCCTTTTTTCTTAGCCATCTCAAAAGCGTATCGAATAACTTGCATACTACCTGGACGCGTAATAAAACGACGACCCAAGGCCACATCTTGTGTTAACATATGTTCAATACCTCCATAGGTATCTTCAATGTTTTCTCTAACAATAGTAATATCAATAGGTATACCAGCTTTACTAAAAACAGTATCTACTCCACTTAATGTTTGAAAAGTTCTTTTGTTTGCGTAGGTATTCCAAGTTTTACGCGCCGTTACATTTACACTTTTTACACCCTTCCCTTTTGGAGTCTCCATCGGGCCTTTAAAAAGTATACCTAATTCCTCAATGGTGTCCTTTGCCTTGGCAGTCATTCCATTGCTAAACCCTTTGTCAAAAACCCATTTTCCCATGTCTACAAAATCATATTCTAGAGGTACTTTGGCCGCATTAAACACATCTATCACGGCGTCCATAATCTCTGGCCCGATTCCATCTCCCTTAGCTACTGCGATCTTCATTATGACTGATTTTATTAGATTTTAACCACATTACCCAATACGTAATGCATTAGTTTTCGCAAAGTTACGCGACTTAGGGGGTCTAATAAAAAAATAGAGGGTTTTTTTATATAATCGGGGCAAATTTTTGGTACTTTTATCCCGCAGTATTCTCTGCAAAAGCACTTATTGACGTTAATTCTTATGGTCTCTAAAATTTCAGAAGGAGTAGAAGTAAGTATCGAGACTTTTTACCAAAAAGACTATAGCAACCCTTTGCAAAATGAATACATGTTTGCTTATAGAATTACCATTGAAAATCACAATTCTTTTCCTGTTAAATTATTAAGACGTTTTTGGGAAGTATTTGATAGCAATAGTGAACATCGAATTGTAGAAGGCGAAGGTGTGGTAGGTGTGCAACCCTTAATTATGCCAGGTAAACATTATCAATACGTAAGTGGCTGTCACTTAAAAAGTGAATTAGGTAAAATGCAAGGTTATTATACCATGGAGAATATTGAAACCAAGGATTTAATCAATGTCAATATTCCAGCCTTTAAAATGGCTGCGCCTGTTAAATTAAACTAAGCCTACCTTTGGCCCATGAAAATTTGTATCGCACAACAAAATTATCACATAGGCAATTTTGAACAGAACACTTCCAAAATGCTTAGCGCCATTGATGCGGCTAAAAAGCAAGGTGCGGATTTAATTTTATTTAGTGAGATGAGTGTTTGTGGCTACCCTGCCAGAGATTTTGTAGAATTCAACGATTTTATTAATCAATGTTACACGCAAGTGGATATTATTAAAGAAGCAGCCGATACCATTGGTGTTTTAATTGGCAGCCCTGCACGTAACCCCCATAAAAAAGGAAAAGATTTATTCAACGCTGCATTTTTCTTACACGATAAAAAAATTATTGCAGAAATTCATAAAACATTATTACCTACTTACGATGTTTTTGATGAGAACAGATATTTTGAACCCGCCGATGATTGGAAAGTAGTTCCCTTTAAAGGAAAAAAATTAGCCATTACTATTTGTGAAGATATTTGGAACTTAGGGGATAACCCCTTGTACAGAATTTGTCCAATGGATAAAATGATGGAGCAGTCTCCTGATATTTTATTAAACTTAAGTGCGTCTCCTTTTGATTATACGCATGATGAAGATAGAAAGGCCACCATTAAGGCCAATGTATTAAAATATAAGATTCCTTTATTTTATTGCAATGCAGTGGGAAGTCAAACAGAGATTGTATTTGACGGAGGTTCTTTTGCTTTTGATAAGCAGGCGAATCTTTGCGGGGCGCTTCCTATGTTTGAAGATGCCATGGAAATTTTTGAATGCACAGAAGATGGTATGATTAACGCACCCATTATTGAACCAGCTGCAAGAGTACCCAATAAAGAATTGAATCCGCTTACTTTAGAGCCCGCTTTAAATATTGACCAAGTATATAGAGCCTTAGTTTTAGGCGTGAGGGATTATTTTACTAAAATGGGTTTTACAAAAGCCATACTAGGTTCTTCAGGTGGAATTGATTCAGCAGTCACTTTAGCCATTGCTTGTGAAGCCTTAGGTGCTGAAAATGTAAGGGCTATTTTAATGCCCTCTCCTTATTCTACTAGCCATTCAGTGGACGACGCTGTAGCCTTAAGCAAAAATTTACAAAACCCTTACGATACCATTGCCATTAAAGAAGTGTATGAAAGTTTTTTACATACATTAAAACCATTATTCAAAGACTTGCCTTTTTCTTTAGCAGAAGAAAACATACAAAGCAGGTCGAGAGGTAATATTTTAATGGCCATTGCCAATAAATTCGGCTATGTATTATTAAATACTTCTAACAAAAGTGAACTCGCTACTGGTTATGGTACTTTATATGGAGATATGGCAGGTGGCTTGGGTGTACTGGGCGATTGCTATAAAATGCAGGTGTATGAACTAGCTAAATATATTAATCGTAGTAAAGAAATAATTCCTGAACATATTATTACCAAGGCCCCGAGTGCTGAATTAAGACCCGATCAAAAGGACAGCGATAGTTTACCTGCATACGAGATACTAGATCAAATACTTTTTCAATACATAGAAAAAAGAGCCGATCCTGCGAGCATTAAAGCTCTAGGCTTTGACAGTGCACTGGTAGATAAGACTTTAAAAATGGTGAATACCAACGAGTATAAAAGAAATCAATTCTGTCCTATTATTCGTATTTCTCCTAAAGCTTTTGGTGTAGGAAGACGCGTTCCCATTGTGGCTAAATATTTAAATTAGTCATTTAAGTTTATACGGAAACAGTACTTATGAAAACCTAAGTAGGCAATAGGGATGATTGTTTTATTTACTATATTGTACTAATAAATTTAAATCCTTTTAAAGAAGATGAAAAAAATATTCATTCTTGTTCTTGTTGGCTTCATCGCGAACATGCCATTGGTTGTATTAGCCCAAAATAAAAAAGAAATATTACCAGGCGCTTATCAAAGCGAAAAGTATATTCCTTTATTATTAAATAAAAGAGTGGGTGTATTCACCAACCAAACGGCCATCGTAAATAAAAAACATTTAATTGATACCTTATTAGCCCAAGGCATACATATTCAAAAAATATTTACACCAGAGCATGGCCTAAGAGGCACAGCCGATGCAGGCGAAGAGACCAAGGATGGCAATGACCCTAAAACAGGCATTAAGATTGTTTCTTTATACGGTAAAAAATACGGCCCTGATGTCGCGGACCTAGCCGATATAGATATACTCGTTTTTGATATACAAGATGTGGGTACTCGTTTTTATACTTATATTTCTTCCTTACAATATTTTATGGAGGCAGCTAAAGAAAATAATAAACCCCTTATTATTTTAGACAGACCCAATCCCAATGGACATTATGTAGATGGACCTGTTTTAGATAAAGCCTTCTCTAGCTTTGTCGGAAAAAATACCATCCCCATTGTATACGGAATGACTATTGGTGAATACGCCACCATGCTAAATGGTGAAGACTGGTTGAAAATAAATACAAATCAAAATTGGTCGCTCACCATTATACCTTGCAAAAACTACGACCACCGTTCTATGTATACCATTAGCATCGCGCCTTCTCCTAATTTACCCGATATGCAATCCATTTATTGGTATCCTAGTACTTGTTTAGTGGAAGGTACTATACTCAGTGAGGGCAGAGGTACTGAACATGCGTTTGCTTACATTGGACATCCGCTTACTACCATTAAAAACTTTTCTTTTACCCCCGTTGCGAGAGTAGGTGCTACTCAGCCCAAATTAAAAGATCAATTATGCTTTGGATGGGATTTAACTAAAACAAAACCACCGCATACTAGTATAGATCTTGAATTATTTATAGAGATGTATAAGACCTATCCTCAAAAAGATTCTTTTTTTATTCATACCACCGGTAATACACCACGCGATTATTACTTTAATAAATTAGCAGGTAATAATATATTGATGGAACAAATACAATCGGGCCTGAGTCCAGCAGCCATTAGAGCTAGTTGGCAAAAAGACCTTGCTAATTTTAAAAAAATTAGAAAAAAGTATTTATTGTATAAAGATTTTGAATAAGCAAATACTTCGCTATAAAATTACACTAGAAGATTATGTTAGAATACTAGACTAGCAATTTTCACCTATATAAAAAAAGGTCCTCTTCAATAGAGGACCTTTTTTATGCGAATTTTTTTATGTGCTTTTTTAGTTAAGCGCTATTTAAAAAATATTTATTACAATCAAAATTATTAATTCCCAATAATAGGTATCATTAATTTATGTACCGCTTCATTCAAGGCCTTGACCCCTTCTTTTTTAATAGCTTCATATTTTTTCAATTGTTCATCAGCTTGTGCTTTTAATTCTGCGTAGGCTTCTTTCACTTGTTTAGTAGGAGCTACATAGCCTGAGGCTGCAGATTCAAATACACCAGACAATTTATCATCTAAGCGTATAGGGAAATTTAAAACATCTTGGCCGCTCTTCGCCTTAGTTTGATGTAAAGCTTCTTCAATAGTTTTAAGACTAGCTAATAATACTTCACTTTGCTTTTGGAAACTAGAATCCTTGGTTTTCTTTTGTAAGACTTGTACTTGCCCACGAATTTCTTTAATACCTTTTAAAGTCTTCATGATGGTATTAAAACTAGCAGCTACTTCTAATAAGAATTGCTCCTGTGCTTTTAAATCGGCAGTAGATACTTTATAATTAGGATCGGCCATTAATTCAAAAGGGTAAGTCACTGAATCTTTATCAATACTTACTTTAGCGAAGTACTTACCAGGCGCTGCTAATACCGGACTAGTGGTACCATTCCAGAAAATTAAATCTTCTGAAGGCTTCTCTATTTCTTTATGGTACAAGTTCCAAGTAAACTGTTGTAATCCGTTCTCCACTACGATACCCGATTTGTCTTTACCTGTTTCTTTTGAGCTAAAATGTCTAACTAATTTATTATGCTCATCTAAAATATCAATTTGAACAGTAGTGCTATCGTTCGCATCTTTCAACCAATAATTAACCACTACTCCTTTTGGAGGATTCGTACCCACATTCGCTGGTATACTTGCTCTTGCACCACGATTACGACGACCACCCATTTGTGGAGGTACGCGATAAGCATTCGCTACTGGAAATACTTTTGAAGCAGCAGTATTACTAGCTTGGTAGTTTTCAATAAAAGATAAGTCATCTAAAATATATAAACTTCTACCTTGTGTACCCACAATTAAATTATTATCTCTAATTAATAAATCGGTAACAGGTGTTACAGGTAAATTTAATTGCAAAGGCTCCCAAGATTTTCCATCATTGATTGAAATATACAAGCCATATTCAGTGCCTGCAAACAAAACACCCGCCTTTCTTGGACTAGCTACTATACATCTTGTAAAATGCATAGGATTAATACCAGTGGTAATTTTTTCCCAAGTCTCTCCATAATCATGGGTTACATATAAGTAAGGAGCAAAATCATCTAGCTTATAACGCGTTCCAGCAAAATAGGCAGTTCCTTTTCTGATAGGATCTACTTCTACTCTATTCCACATCATCCATTGTGGTATATCTTTTGGTGTTACATTTTTCCAATGTGCACCACCATCTTTACTTACGTTAATTAAACCATCATCACTTCCTGTCCATAATAAGTCTTTTTCTAATGGAGATTCAGCAGCAGTAAATATGGTACAATAATATTCTACACTGGTATTGTCTTGTGTAATAGGTCCGCCTGAACTTTTTTGACGGCTCTTATCATTCGTTGTTAAGTCGGGAGATAATTGTGTCCAACTTGCACCATCATTTTCTGAAGCGAATAAATGATTACCTGCGGTATATAATTTTTTAGGATTGTGTGGAGAAAAGAAAATTGGATGATTCCATTGAAAACGATATTTCTGAACATCTGCACCTGCTCCCATAGGATTATCCGGCCATACATTCACTACTCTATTCTCTCCTGTTTTATGATCGTATCTAGTAATTAAGCCTCCATAAGAACCTCCATACACCACTTCATTATTTAAAGGATCAGCTACAATATAACCACTTTCACCTCCTGCAGTTACTTCAAAATCGCTTTCGCCAATATAAGCACCATATGAACTTGATAAAATTCTAAATGCAGTGTTATCTTGTTGTGCGCCTAAAATTCTATAAGGGAAATGGTTATCTGTACTTAAACGGTAAACTTGCACCGTAGGTTGGTTCATCACCGTGCTCCAATTTTTGGCACCGTCTAAACTTACTTGCGCACCACCATCATCTGCAACTATCATGCGCTTACCATTTTTTGGATCTATCCATAAATCATGATGATCACCATGTGGCGTTCTTCCTGCAACAAAAGTTTTACCTCCGTCACTTGACATCATAAAGTTTACATTGGGACAGTATATTTTATTTTCATCCGTTGGATCCACAAATACTTTTGTATAGTACCATGCTCTTTGACGAATATTATTATCGCTGTTAACTAATTCCCAAGTCTTACCTGCATTTTCAGATACATATAAACCGCCGTCTTTATTTTCAATTAAAGCATATAATTTATCCGTATTGGATTTAGCCACTGCAATGGCTGTTATACCCCAAACACCTTTAGGAAAACCTTTATTGGTTTTAATAGAAGTCCAAGTATCGCCACCATCTGTACTTTTATATAAACCAGAACCTTCGCCACCACTTTCTAAACTATAGGGCGTACGAATTAACTGCCAAGTACCTGCATATAAAATTTCCGGATTACTAGGATCTATCACTAAATCACTGGCACCTGTTTGTTCATTGACATACAATACTTTTTTCCAGCTTTGTCCTCCATCGGTACTTTTAAATACACCTCTAGTTTCATTAGGTCCAAATAAATGACCCATCACAGCAGCCCAAATAATATCTGGATTTTTTGGATGCACTACAATTCTTACAATATGTCTTGCTTCTTTTAAACCTATATTTTTCCAAGTTTTTCCTTCATCGGTCGACTTCCACATACCTCCCAAACCCTCACTCACATTACCCCTCATGCTATTTTCCCCTTCTCCTACATATACAATTGATTCATTGGTAGG
>CANCRC010000043.1 GCA_947380435.1 Chitinophagaceae bacterium | reverse complement strand
TCAAAATTATGATACCATGCAATTGGGTGAAAGGCACCCATGCCCTTTCCTGATACAGCTGCTCTTTGTGGATTAGCTGCCCAATCTGCTTTAGGGTTATAAGAATTTTCATCAACAGATAATATTGTTTTTAAATCCTTTACTTGATCTGGACCAAATTCATACCACTCGTCTGTCCATTGTTTATTGTTCGCAAAACCTTCAAGCCCAGGGAAAGAAGCATCTAGAACATTTAAACGAGCCGACTGAATAGCAGGATGTATATGAAACATTCTTCCAACGAGTTGTGTATACCATGCCCAATCATACTCAGTATCAGAGGCACTATGAATGCCCATAAACCCTTTACCAGATTGAATAAAGCGCTCCATTACTTTTTGTTCTTCATTGTTCAAAATATCACCAGTGGTATTTAAAAATATCACTACTTGATAATTGGATAAAGTTTTATCTGTAAAACCATAGTTGTCTTCTAATAAGTTTACATTAAAATTATGTTTAACACCTAGCTGTTGAATGGCTAGTACACCTGCATGTATAGATTCATGATGCCAGCCTCTTGTAGTGGTTACAAGTAAAGCATTGAACTGTTTTTGTGCAAATGAATAATAAGAAGATCCAAGAATGAATAAACTTAGTAAAATTGTTTTTTGTATATATTTCATAATAGCTGATTTAATTTAATTTAATTTATTTTATAGAACTGCTACAACTCCCAGCCCTTTCTATACTCTCTATAAAAATATTTATTCGCAGCAGCGTTATTAGTAATTTTCATATGCTCAGTATCGTAATAAATACGCTTACCCGTTCTTAAAGCAACACCTCCTAATAAAATAGTTTCTGTAATAGCAGTTGCTTTTAAAAAGCTACCTGGCGATTCCTGTTTATTCATAAAGGCATCTATCCAAATATCATTAGGGCGTTCTTCTTTTTCAGCAGGTCTTGTTTTGTCTTTCATATAGGCCACCATTTTTGAATCAGGAATAAGCGTTGGATTTTCACAATTAAAACCTGCCAATATTTTTCCTTTATCTCCTACAAACATCATTCCCTCTATGGGTAGCTCTGCATTTACATTTTCTACTTCATCTGGAATAGCTGGTCGCATACCACCGTCGTACCAAAATAAATCAAAAGCAGGTAATGTTTTTTGTGCAGGGAATTTAAATTTTACCATGGAACTATAAGGAAAGGCTACATCATTTTTAATGCCTTGACTTACTTGATTCACTATTTCACGATTCGTGGTGCCACAGGCTTCTGCACTAAGTGGTGGTGTATCAATACCAAGTGTTAAAAATAATGGCCATAAACTATAGTGGCCCATATCTGCAATGGTACCGCCGCCAAAATCATACCAACCTCTAAATGTCATATGGGTATAATCTAAATGATAAGCTCTATCTGGAACTGGCCCTAACCAAAGATCCCAATTCATTCCATCAGGAATAGGCATAGACTCTTTTGGATTACTTGTGAACTGAGGCCATACAGGTCTATTCGACCAATTATGTATTTCTTTTAAATTTCCAATGACTCCATCTTCCAACATTTTTTTTAAGTTCTGATTACCTTGAATTTTTGAATACGCCATTAAATGCGTACTTACTCCTGTCTTTCTTGCAGTTTCAATAGTTAATCTTGCTTCATACATTCTATTCGCTATAGGTTTATGTATTACCACATGCTTACCTTTATTCATGGCAGCAATAGATATAGTACCATGCAAATGATCGGGTGTCATTATTTTAACTGCGTCAAAATCTTTTTCTTTATCTAATAATTCTCTAAAGTCTTCATAAGAAGTACAGGCTCTTTTTGAATTAGTGGAATTGGTTCTTGCATAATATCCATTCACCATTTCTTGTCCAAGATCTCTTCCACCGGGTATACCATTTAAGCTAGCACCCCAATTCGTATTGCCGGTTGCCTCTCTCATTAAGTTTCTAATTTGATTAGGTGACCAGTCGCGATAATTGGTACTGAACTTATTAGGATCACAAACTGAAACAATTTGCACTTTAGGATTTTTAAGTAAGTCACTTAATTCACGAATACCCTGAGTACCACAGCCAATATAGGCCATGGCAAGCTTGTCACTTGGCGCAATATAACCCTTGCCACCTAGTACATGCCTAGGCACAATGGTGGCTGCAATGGAAGCAGCTACTGTAGTGCCGATAAACTTTCTACGATTTAATTTCTTAGCCATGATAGTTTCATTTAAAGAGTGTAAATAATAAAGAAGACTGCAAAGAAAAAGAAGAGACTCTCTTTAAAAGTAGATAAAATATCTTACCTTTTAATCATCATTTATAAACAACCATTTTATGAACAGAAGAAAATTTATAGAAAATAGCGCGGCTAGTTTAGCTGCAGTAGGTATTTTTTCACAAATACCGAACTCTTTATTTGCCATGTCTAATTACAAGGGAATCAAGATGCCTATTGGTTATCAGTCATATGTGCTTCGAGACGAAATCAATAAAGATATTGTAGGTACTTTAAAAAAGACATTTGAAATGGGCTATCAGCATGTTGAAATGTGCTCACCCTTTGGCTATGCGCCCGGTACTTTTGGAGCACTTGCAAAGTATACAGGTAAAGAATTGAAAAATATTGTAAATGATTCAGGCCTAGCTTGTTATAGTGCGCATTTTACATGGGAAGAATTGTCCAATAATTTAGATGCTCGTATTGCATTTGCACATGATATGGGATTAAAGCATATGGTATGTTCTGGAGGCTTGTATGGAAAAACAATGGATGGTTTAAAAAAACAATGTGATAACTTAAATAAAATAGGTGAAAAAATTACAAGCGCTGGTTTAGTAGCAGGTTATCATAATCACAATGGAGAATTTGAGCAGAAAAAAGATGGCCGACCCGATTATGATATTATTTTAGAACAACTAAATCCTAGCTATATTAAAATGCAATTTCAGGTAGCCGCTGTGCAATTGGGTTATCAGGCTGCAGATTATTTCCGCAAATTTCCAGGCCGTTTTATTTCAGCGCACCTTTCAGATTATGCTGTAGACAATCACTATAAGCAAATTGTATTAGGTGAAAAAGGATTAGTAGATTGGAAAGACTTTTTTGAAGCAGCTAAAGTAGGCGGTTTGAAATGGGTATATGTAGAAATGGAATCTGACCCAGGTACTTTAGAAGGAAGTGCGAAGTATTTAAAAACGCTTTAAAATTAGTGGTGTGCTTTTCTGAAATCTATATTATTAAATATAGAAAGCCTCACAACATCTAGATTGTTGAATTTATTTTTCTGATTCAGCATTTGGTATACATTGGTATAGCCAAATTGAAAAATATTATCATTATTCAAATAATAGTAAAAGCCAGCAGAGAGCCTATTTTGATCAAAAGTATTGTACACAATACTTTTACCAAAGTTTAGATAAATTTCTTCAGAGGCTACAAAGGAAAGACTTCCCTTCTGATAATGATGTTTGGTTAAAGGTATATTAGATAAAAAATAATATCTAAACCTATATGTGAAATCGTAATTAGAACTT
This sequence comes from Chitinophagaceae bacterium, assembly GCA_947380435.1. Classification (GTDB taxonomy): domain Bacteria; phylum Bacteroidota; class Bacteroidia; order Chitinophagales; family Chitinophagaceae; genus Sediminibacterium. Next base: position 11,634 of record CANCRC010000043.1, on the reverse strand, counting down.
GGTGCATCATTCAAAGCGGTTTGTTTAAACCTTTCTTCTAATCTTAACCATTGCAAAGTTTTTAAATGAGGTTGGTCTGTATTTAATTGTACCATCTGCCAAGGGCGGTATTCTGCTAAATGATAATTATTCGTACCCGTATGAATTTGATCGACATAGGTTAAGGCCCCTACTATTTTTAAATTATTCTTGGTATAATAAGTAGCCCCCAAGGTAGACTCGGTGGCATACACCGATTTATAATACTGGTCGCTTAATTTTAATTGAAAATCTATCCAAGAACCCCACTGTTTTGAATACCTATTTTGATTTAAATAATCGAGCCAGGACTGTTGCCCATACTGCACTTGCTTAGTTTGGGCATTTGAAAGAAATGGCCCCAATAGCAGTAGTAAAAGCAAATAAAAAGTATACCTCATAGAGCAGAATAAATATTAGGGGGCAGCACAAGATAAGCATTATTCTATTTTTTCAATAATCGTAATTTAAGTAACTTACCTATTCAATTGAAGCATGCTTCATTCATTCAAGATTCTTACAATACAAGTAAATATTTTTTAATATAAATAAGCCTCATGAAGTATACAATTAAAGCCAATCATTTTCTAAGAACTTTAGTGTTTGCAATACTATTTATAATGTCTGCAAATAGTTCAAAAGCTCAATTAAAAGATGTAAGCCAATGGAAGCAACTTTTTAATGGCAAAGATTTAACAGGCTGGAAGCATGTGGGAGGTGGTAGTAGATATGTGGAAGAAGGTTTATTAGCAAGCAAGGGTGGTATGGGTTTATTGTATTGGACTGGTGGAAAGTTGGGTAACTGTATAATAAGGGTAGTGTATAAAATGCAAAAATTCAATAGCAATGCAGGTGTATTTATAAGAGTACCTATTGAACCTAAAGAAGAATGGATGCCCGTTTATTATGGCTATGAAGTACAAATTGATAACCATCCAGAAACTTCTAATGAAGACGAATACCATATTTCAGGAACCTTGTATGCATTTACAAAGCCTTTGGCAAAGCCCGGAAAACCAGGCCCTGATTGGAATACAATGGAAATCACTTTAGATGGCCCGCGTACGATTGTATATTTAAATGGAGAAAAAGTAACCGACTATACCGAGGGTCAACCCGTACCAGAACGTAAATTTAGTTTTGAACCTTATCCGGGTATCAGGCCTAATGAAGGATATATTGGATTACAAAATCATGGAGATGAAGATATAGTGTACTTTAAAGAAGTAGCAGTAAGACCACTTATAAAAAAAGATAGAAAATAAAATATTTCAAAAAAACAGACAATAATTTTTTACTAGAAACTATTTATAATTAATTCATACATGAAAAAAAATAAACTAGGCCGTGCCGATTTTATTAAAAAAGCAGCCATCGCCACTGCAGGCTTTTACATTGTACCAAGAAGTGTTTTAGGCGGTGTAGGTTATGTAGCACCTAGCGATAAATTAAACATTGCAGCCATAGGTTGTGGTGGTGAAGGCGACAACGATATTCAACATTTAGCCAATACCCCTAATAAAAATACCAATATTGCTTTTTTATGTGATGTAGATGAAAGACCAGCCGCTTCTAAAAGAAAACAATTTCCGAAAGCAAAGTTTTATCATGACTGGAGAGAAATGTTTGATAAAGAAAGTAAAAACTTCGATGCAGTTACTGTTGCCATACCCGATCATAACCATGCACTAGTGGGATTAAGTGCGATGCAGTTAAAAAAGCATTTGTATTTACAAAAGCCTTTAACGCATGATATTTATGAAGCCAGAATATTAACGCAAGCTGCAGATAAATATAAGGTAGTCACGCAAATGGGCGACCAGGGCGCTTCTTGCGATGGTATGCGCACCATGCGCGAATGGTTTGAAGCAGGATTAATTGGTGATATTGAAAAAGTATATTGTTGGACCGACCGACCCGTTTGGCCACAAGGAATATCATGGCCAAAGTCCACTCCTCCCATTCCTAAAGAATTGAATTGGGATTTATGGTTGGGCACTGCACAAAAAACAAATTATATAGAGAACCTAGTACCTTTTAACTGGAGAGGTTGGTGGGAATTTGGAACAGGCGCCTTGGGTGATATGGGCTGTCATATAATGGGACCTCCCTTTAAATTATTAGAATTAGGTTATCCAACAGAAATTTCAGGAAGTGCAAGCACAGTGTATAGTGGTATTTTTAAAGAAGCAGTGAATCCTGAAAGTGGACCAGTATCAAGTTCATTAAAATTTAAGTTCAAGCAAAAAAATGGTAAGGACTTAGATTTATTTTGGATGGATGGAGGCATTACACCAGAGCGTGTAAATGAATTAGACCCCGATTTAAATTTTAATGATGCACTAGGAGACTTCCCAGGTGAAAACGATTTTGAAGGCGCTACTTTATTTATAGGCACTAAAGGAAAAGTAGCTTGTGGTTGGGGTGGCAGTCATCCAAGATTATTACCACTTAGTTTAAACAAGGATATTAATATTCCCAAAAAATACGCAAGAGTAAAAGGTGATATGGATGGACATTGGTGGCAATGGGTAGATGCAAGTATTGCAGGCTATGGCAATATGGAAGTAGACTCTCCTTTTGTTGGCTATGCAGGGCCTTTAACAGAAACAGTTTTATTAGGCAATTTATTATTACGCAGTTTTAATATTCGTGAAAAAATAAAAAAAGTAGACCCTGTATATGGCAATATGGAAGGATATAAATTTTCTGGAAGGTACAAGGCCTTGAAATGGGATGGTGAGAATATGCGTATCACTAATTTTGAGGCAGCAAATCAATTTATTAAAAGAGAATACAGAAAAGGTTGGGGTGAATTAAAATTATAATTACTAATATTTAATTAATAAAGCTTTGAAGATTTTATAAACTCATGAAAATAATAATTTCAAATAACTATGAAGCCATGTCTGAAAAGGCATATGAAGATATTGTTGCCATAATGCAGGCTGCTTCAAAACCCTTAATATGCGTGGCTTCTGGCGATTCTCCTTCTGGTATTTATAAGAATATTGTTAAGGGTGTAGGCTCTAATAAAATTAATATTGATAGTTGGTGTTTTTTAGGTTTAGATGAATGGGTAGGACTCAATGGAGATGATGAAGGAAGTTGTAGATATCATTTGAATAGAGAATTATTTAATCCTTTAGCAATTCCTGCAAATCGTATATGTTTTTTTGATGGAGCAGCTTCCGATTTAGAAGATGAATGCAAAATTACAGAAGCTCATATCAAAGAACATAATGGTATTGAAATTGCCATTCTAGGTTTAGGTATGAACGGACATATTGGAATGAATGAACCGAATACATCTATACAAACAAGATCTCATATAATTAATCTTGACCCTTTAACGGTTGAAGTAGGACAAAAATATTTTAAAAAGCCCCAGCCACTTGATAAAGGAATTACTTTAGGTATAGATACTTTAATGGATGCTAAACATATAGTACTTGTTGTAAGTGGTGCAAAAAAAGCAGGCATTGTAAAAGAAGTTATGGAAGGGCCTATCTCAGAAGCAGTGCCAGCAAGCTTATTAAGAAATCACCCTAATTGTAGTATTTACTTAGACGAAGTCGCTGCAGCAGCATTAAAATAATATATAAATTATTATAGAAATATACAATCATTATTAATTTAATTATTAAAGGGGAAAAACTCTAAGAATAAATTTTTATAAGGTGTAATAAATTTATAAAAAGCTATAACTGGTCATAGTATAAACCAGCAGCCCCTAAAATTCCTGCATTTTCTAAATCAGATAATTCAATTTTTAAACTAGTTATTGAATGCCCATAGGCAAAAGTATTTATGCGTGCCCACATATTTTTTTCAAAATAGGGATAAGCATGTCTTACCGATCCTCCAAGTACAATATAAGAAGCATCGAAAGTGTACATTATTAATTTTATGGCATTGCCTAAATGTGTGCCCATTTCTGCATAATACTGTTGGGCTTGTTTATCTCCTGCTTTAGCACGTTCAAATACTTCTTCCCCCTTTAAATTATAGATATGAGAAAAATATTGGCCACTTGCATAGTATTCATAATTATGCTCTAGGTAATCTACCATTCCAAACTCACCTACCCCACAATTAGGACCAGCAAATAAATGTTTATTGACAATAGCCCCTGCACCCAAACCTGTGCCAATAGTAAGTCCTATCATTTCTGACTTACCCCTGCCCTTTCCAAAATGAAATTCACCCAAGGCAAAACAGTTCGCATCGTTGTTTACAAATACAGGAATTTTATACTTAGTTTCTAAAATTTCTTTTAAGGGTACTTCTTTCCAAGAAGGTATATGTTGAACATCATATACAATGCCTTTTGCTAAATCTACCACACTTGGAACACCAATACCTATGGCTACCACTTCTTTATCTAATAGCGCATCAATTAATAAATAAAAGTCGGCCAATACTTCTTCTACAGTACCTGCACTTTTAATGCGTTTGCTTTGAATAGTATGTATACTGCCCTCTTGCACAATACCTGCTCGAATATTGGTAGCCCCTAAATCAATGCCTATAACTTTTGTTTCACTCATAAAATAATTTATGCAATACTGTCCTCTTTCTTTTTAAATAAGGAAATGGTTTTATTGGTAATAATAGGTTTGGCCCAGAATCCAATACTAAATATAAAGCCAAGTGTTAGAAATAAAAAGCACATGCCTGTTCGTAAGCCATAGTTATCTCCTAGCCAACCTATAATTAATGGCACAATAGCGCCTCCAATAATGCCTGTAACCATAATACCTGAAAAAGAGCCATGGTGTTCACTTACAGAGTTTAAGGCCAAAGAAAAAATTATGGGATATAGAACCGAAGCAAAAAATCCTACCATGGGAAAGGCTATTAAGGCCATGGAAGAAGTTCCAAATAATGCAAGTAGTAAACTAATAATAGCCAGCCCTGTAAATGTAATAAGTACAATACGGCTATCCATAATTTTTAATAGTAGTAAACCTAGCACACCACCGGCTGTCATCAAACCCCAAAAGTATGCAACTGTTTCAGCGCCTATTTTTTGCGGATCTAATCCGTGGTAACTCAAAAGAAATTGTGAAACCCAATTCGCTACACCTTGTTCAGAACCTACATAACAAATCATTGCAATAAAATATAAAACCACTTGCTTATTTTTAAGTAGGGTTATATGTGTTGCTAAAGCACCAGCCTTTTCATCTTGCTTTAATTCTACTGCTGGAAATTTGGATACAGTAATAACCACCATCATGAAAAAACATATAACTACAAATAAAAAGTAAAGTGATATCCAAGGTAATTGAGGGGGTACTAGTGTATATAAATAAGTAAGCAAAGAGCTTTCTTTATTATCATGGCCCATTGCAAATGCTAACTTCGAATACACTAAGGGGCTTACAAAAGAAGCAAATCCAAATATAAGTTGTGCTAGCACTGAGTAAAATGCAAAATTTTCTTCACCACCAGAAGTACGTAATAAAGGGTTAATAACCACTTGTAGCATAGCCATACCACAACCAATTAAAAACAATGAACCTACTGCCGATAAATAATTAGGGAATAAAGCTAAAATAAGTGAGCCAACAAAAGCTACTACAAAAGCAGCAATCATTACTTTTTTTTCTTTGTACTTTTCTATCATCATTCCTGAAGGAATAGACATGACGCCATAAGCAATAAAAAAAGCAAAGGGTAATAAAGCTACCAAGGTTAAACTTAAACTAAAGCCTTTGATTAAATCAGGGATTAAAGGCCCCATAATATTGGTCAAAAAAGAAATAACAAAGAATGTTAGCAGAATAAGAAAAACAATATAGGGGCTTCTTTTCATAAGAATCAATTAAATAAGGTTCGTATAATTAGTTACCACAATTTAAATGATATTGTAGAGAAATAGGCAATGTATTTAAACGCTACTATTTATAGGCTAATTTAAATTTATACCAATTGGCTACCTCTTTATTTAATCCTAATCTGTCTCCACCCATTGACTGTCCGCCCATTCCAGCTCCGCCACGCATTCCACCACCACCTCTGCCGCCACCCATTCCGCCGCCGCCTCGCATACCACCGCCCATGCCTCCACCCATACCACCTCTTCCACCACCCATACCACCACCACCTTCCATGCCACCAGTTCTTCCTCCAGCTCCCATTGCAGTAGCTCCTCTATTCATGTTTATATTATTTAAAACAATACCCACACTAATACTTGGTGCATTCGATGCAGTAAAATTTTTATTGGTAATATTTTTAATGGGTATAACACATTCAATTACTAAATTATTTAATTGATCATAATTCACACCCATTTTAATAGCAGTACTATCAAACAAATCGTAAATATTATTTTCCATGTTAATAAAACCAAAAGTTTTAAAAATATTATTGTCCATTAATAATTTTTTCTTTTGGTTGGCAGCATTAGACCCAGTTTCTCCAGTTAGGTTATTTCTTCTGTTATTTCCTCTAGTAAAATTTTGATTATCTTCTTTAGCAGCAGGATTGGGTGCGTAATTATTATTTAAATTATCTGCTCTTACTGGAAATAAAACACCCATTGACTTATCCGATTTTCCTTTCGTATCGATATAAATATTAATACCTGCTCTTAATATTCTCATTTGAGTAGCTTGATTATTAGTCGCAACACTTATATAAATATTTTGATTGTCATTGGTAATATTATATTCCATGGAGCCATCTTCCGTTCCAAATCTTAGAGGTAAGCTCCAATCACTTATACTGCCATCAGCCACTACTGGGCTAGACTGAAAATTTCCAAGAGGATATTCTTTGGGGCTACAATTAGATAATAAAAAACAGATTGAAATAATTTGGAAAGAACGTTTCATGGTATTGGCTTTTATGTACATTCAAATTAGAGCTTAAAATGATCAATAAGTTTAAAGACAGAACCATTTAAATATTTTCACCCTTTACAACAGTTAAAGGCCAAGAAATATTAACTAATTCTTATGAACTAAGGAAGCTATTAACTGCCTTAATATGTATCTACTTTGTTTGAAAAGCCTCTGCTGAAAGGCTTGTACTTATTACCTCTCCGGCTTTAATGCTTAACCATTCCCCGTTTTGAATTGCTTTATCGGGCTCATTGGTGTATTTAGAAGTCCAAGGCTCCAATGCCACGGTATAACATTTGCCCCACCAAGGAAAATCTTGACTAGCATTTCTTTCCTGCCATAACCATAAACATTTAAATAAATTCGCATCCCAATTTACCTTAAAGCCTACTTTTTGTTGGGCATTGGTAATGGTATAATGGGCTTTATTGGTAGTAGTATCGAAATTGCTTAAAAAAGAAAGGTCACGATAAGCAGGCGCCGATGTATCGGGAATCACAGATGCATCAAATACTTTACCAGTAGGGTCTTCTGCCTGAGGCCAATTATAAGTTTTACCCGCTTTATATCTTCTTGGTGCAACAATATCATCATGCACTTCCATGGTTTTAGCATTGGTATCAATGCTAGCGCCCTCATTTAAAAATGGAAGGCCGAAGGCAATATGATGACCCCACATAATATCTAGTTGCGTTCCGCTTTCATTAGTAAGTTGTTCTGTAATTTTTAATTGAGCAGAATTTTTTTCCAAGCTCAAGGTTTTTTCAATTAACAAAGGCATTCTTAAAGGCCTTGTCCAAAATTTAACAGCAACTTCCTCTGCAGTATTTTTAACTATCGCATATTTCCAAGGAATTAATGAAACCTCTCCATGCAAACCTAATGAAGCACCTCTATAATTAAAAGAAGGGCTATTGGGAAGTATTTCCTGCCATCCACCATAATAATAATCTTCCGACTGATTATGTGTATCGCGCATTTGTGTAAATACTTGCGCAGGGTTTTGTATTCCTTTATCTAATCTTAATAAAAAATCGAGGTCTAAGGGCTTGTATTTAAATTCAAAAATATCTGAACCGCGATCGGCTAAAATACCTATGCGTAAAAAAGCATTTTCTAAGTACACCACTTTCATGCCTTTTAAACTCCAGTCGTCGGTTACACTACAATCCTGATTTGATTTTTTAGTTTGCATTTATTATCATTTTACTTAGGTAGCCAAGCTAAACAAACAGGCGATTCTATATTTTCAACTGTTTTATGAAAGCTAAGCGTTCCGTTATATGAATTTACGTTAAATATGCTTATTGTATCTGAATCTTGATGAGCCACTAATAGCCATTTACCTGTGGCATCTATAGTAAAATCCCTAGGCGTGCGGCCCCCAGTTGGATAAGAAGCAATATAGCTTAGGCTTTCAGCAATTGGGTCAAATGCAAATAAACGAATAGTATTGTCTGATCTCATGGAAGTATAAATAAACTTCCCGTCTGCTGATACTCGGATAGCGGCTCCGCCTAAGTCAGTGTCTATACTTGTAGAAGCGTTCACTGACTCATTTAATGATTCGCTTAATTGCCCACTCACATCGAAACTTCCCTTTATCTCATACTCCTTTTTTTCAGCACTATGTTTTATAATAGTTACCGACCCTGTAAGTTCATTAATAATAAAACCATAAGCATAATTTTCATCAAAACACATATGCCTAGGCCCAGATCCTGCAGGTAAAAGAATTATTTGCTCTTCAATAGCATTAAAACTGCCATTATTTATTTCAACATTATATACTTTAACTTGATCAAGTCCTAAATCGCAGACTAATAATTTATTCGACACAGCATCAAAACAAGCACAATGTGCATGGGCTTGAGTTTGTCTAGATTGATGTTGGCTACTTCCTTTATGATATATATTAATTGGTTCACTATTATTTAAACCAGCTGAAGAATCAATAGTATGTATAACCAAATTACCTGTTTCATAACAAGCAGTTGCAGTATAGCTTTCGCCATCTTTGTTTTTAAAATAATGTATATGACAAGGGCAGCCACCTTCAATAGTTTTGGTATCTATTAAACTAAGTGAATAATTATCATTAATGGTATAAGTATGTATTACTGGTTTTTTAGAAGCAAGAACTTCTGAAACTGAAAATAAATACTTAGACGATGTAGTTCCCTGTTCAATGTTACTACTATGCATTATACTAGTAATAGACAAATAACTTGGGTTCACCTGAAATTGATTATTTAATAAATTCAATTCACCCTTCTGCGCATCAAATTCGTAGCATGAAATACCTTTACCATGGCCGCCGAAATCTCCAGCCACTATTTCAGTATAAGTGCCAACATATAATATATGTGATTGTTTTGAACTATTCATGATTTACCTTGGTAGTAGTATTTGTAGTGTTATTTGTTCTCTATATTTTTCTCAATTATATAAGAAGCCGTATAAGCTGCTTGTAATTTTTCTAAGACTAATTCAGGGTCTGTGTTATTCACTAAAAATTCATGAATAGTTTCTCCCAAAAACTGCTGAAACTTAGGCCAGCCTTGATACCTAGGCCTTACAAAGGCATGGGTTAAACTAGGCATGGTGCTTGCAAAAAAATTATTTGTTAAGGCATTGGCCTGCTTATTCTCCCAAGCCCTCTTATTACCAGGTTGCCCTTGGGCATTTACATAAATAGTAGATTGTACTTCGTCACTACATATCCAGGCAATGTAAATAGCAGCTTCATGCACATTACTGCATGAACTAGTTATAGCTATACCTGCACCACCTAATACTGCATTATTTATTTCAGGTGCTGTATGATATTTTAAAATGTTTTTTCTAAACCCTGTTCTTGAATAATTAGTATAACAAAAAGCGAGTGGGCTATAAGCAATATCATTTTCTTGAGACATATAATCATATAAAGCAATCGGATTCCAATCCAAAACCTTGGGATGAAATGTATCGCGCATGGAACGAAGCATAGTTAATGCTTTTAGTCCTATTGAAGGTTCAACTAATAATTTATTATTTTCTTGAATGGGTGATCCCATTTGAGCAGTAAGGCTTAAAAAACTACATAGACAATCGGTGGGACAAAGTGCCATGCCAATGTATAATTTTTTTGCAGTCAAGGTTTTGGCTAAAATAAAAACTTCCTCCCAACTAGTAGGTAAACTTTCATTATGCATTAAGTCGGCTCTATAGCTTGCACATTGCATAGCAGCATCTATGGGTAGGGCCCATTGTTTATTATGATAATTATATGATTCATAACTTGGTCCAGCAGAAGTATGTTTAATTTCATTTAAAATATTTACAGGCACTAAATCATTTAAAGGTAGTAAGCATTGAGATGCTTCCGCCACACCTACATGTGGGTGATCCATTATAATTAAATCAAATTGTTTTGAAAGCTCCTCTAAGGATTGGTCTCCAAAATTAGTAAGAGATCTTTTTTGCCATTCTAACTGAATGCCTTTCTCTTTGAAATATAGCTCAGAGGCGGCTATCAGGGGATCATATCCTCTTGCGTGATCCCAAGTAATGCCTTTTAATTTAATCATGAATGAGCGCTTTATTTCTTTTCTAAACTCTTATTATAAAAGGCTTGTATTTTTTCTTGTCCTTCTTTAGACCTATAAAACTTACCTAAAAGAGCAGCCTCTTTAGCCTGCAAAGTGGGTGTAATACCATTTGCTGCTTCCTGTGTTAATTGTTTAATAGCTAAAAGCCTATCGGGTAATTGAGCTGCAAACAATTGTGCAAACTCAGTGGCCTTCTCTATAAAGTTTTCTCTTGGGTATATATAATTAATTACACCACGATCATGCATTTCTTCTGCAACAAGTGTTCTGCCTGTCATCACAATTTCATTGGTTAAATTAATGCCTATTTTTTTAGTAAGTCGTAAACTGCCTCCGCCACCTGGGATAAGATTTAATAAAATTTCAGGAAGGCCCATTTTGGCTCCAGCTGAAGCCAGTATCATATCACAAGCCAGTGCAATTTCAAAACCGCCCCCAAATGCATAACCATTAATAGCAGCTATGATAATTTTAGAATTTTTTTCAATGCCTGCATATAAAGAATGTCCTTTTAATTGAAAGGCGTCAAACTGTGCCTCTGTTTGCTTGGCATACTCTTTAATATCGGCACCTGCCATAAAAGCCTTACCAGCACCGGTTATCACCACTACCCCTATTTCATTACTATCTGCCTTATCCACAAAATCTAATGCATGAATAATTTCATCCATCATTAAAGCGTTCATAGCGTTTAACTGTTCTGGCCTGTTAAACTTAATCCAAGCAATTTTATTATTTATATCTAAAATGATATGTTCGTATTTCATTCTTTAAATTTCTTTAATACTTTTAATTTCTAAATCTAGTTCTATTGAAATAATTAGTCTTAGCTAATTTATTTTCCTATTTTTTCTACTTATTTCGATTTCAATTTTTCTACAGAAATAATTTTATCATTTAATAAAGTTTCAATCGCCGCTTCATCATAACCAAGTTCTTTTAAAATTTCTGGGCCATGTTCTCCAATCATAGGAGAAGGTCTTGTTATAGCACCAGGCGTTTCACTCATCGTAAAAGGAATATTGGTTACTTTTAAATTACCAGCCTTAGGATGTTGAATATTTACAAATGTATTATTATGTATTACTTGTGGGTCATTAGCCACCGCCGATTGATTATTCACTTGCGCCACCCATAAATCATAGCCTAACATTATTGTAAGCCAGTCT
>CANCRC010000042.1 GCA_947380435.1 Chitinophagaceae bacterium | reverse complement strand
AACATTAATGGTAATTTAGAAGCATGTTTTTCATATTTAGGTTTGATTACCCAATCGGTTGGCCCTAAAATAGTTACATTGTTTTGTATAAGCACACCATTATGAATAACAGTTACTCGAGCAGGGCTTTCTAGATCGCCATTCTCTTTAAACTGTGGTGCTGTAAAAACGATATCATAAGATTGCCACTCACCTGGCTTACGACTAGCATTCACTAAAGGAACATGTTGTTTATACACAGCTCCTGCTTGACCATTAGAATATGTAGGATTATTATAAGAATCTAAAACCTGAATTTCATATTTGCCCATTATATAAACACCACTATTGCCTCGACCTTGTCCACTGCTTTTTACTTCAGATGGCTCTCTAAATTCAAGATGTAGTTGACAGCTGCCAAAAGCTTCTTTGGTAATTAAATCACCCGCACCTTTAATATCTGTAACAGCGCCATCTGCATCTATTTTCCAGCCTGCAGGGCTACCATCTCTTTTTTGAAAAGCGCCAAGTCCATGACTATTATATAATATAGTAGCGTCAGAAGGCGCGTCTGCATTATTTACACCCGGTGTTACAACTGGCACATTCACCCATACTTCCAATGTGGCTGCAAGGCTATCTCTACTTGACATTTTTTGAGCCATTACAAATTGTGTGCTAGCCAATAAGCAAGTTAATACTAGTAATTGTTTTTTCATATACAGGTTTTAAAGTAAGCAATCGTTACTATGAATATAATAAAAAAAACATTCTTATTGGGAACAAATGGTATGAAATGACTAGAAATTCTAGGTTAAATTTTATTGCCAGCATTACCTTTAATGAGGCCACGACAATTGGAAGAACCACAATTACAATTAAAAGGTTCCATGGTTTCATCTAAAAAGGCTCCATAATCCAAGGTGAGCTCTTCTCCTTTTTTCACATCTTTATTAATCACTACATTTAAACCCATATAGCTGCAGTTAGCATCACAGTGGTGGTTTTGAGGAGACCACTCTTCGGGTTGTAAGTCCCATAATATATATACATCCTTACTAATAGGATAGGCGTATCTTCTAAAATTTAATTGCTCACGCTCATCCCAATTTTCATCTACAAATTTTTTGGTAACAATGCGTTGCGATTTTTCTTCCCCTTGAAATAGAATAGTGCCTTTTGGTAAGTCCCATTTTGCATACATGCCATATCCGGAAATAGCATTGCCTTTAATTTTAAATACTTTTTCTTTTCTTCTATAGCGCGCCATGCCTTCAATAATAATTCTTTCTAAGAAGCCCCGCTGGCCTGCTCCATCGTGTAGTAAAATATAATCGGCAGAGCCTTCATAACCTTGCGCATAAAACACAGAGCAGGTAAAATTAATTTCAAGAAAAAATATTTCTCCTTTCTCATTCATTCTAAAATCCATTCTTCCATAACCCACACCATTGAAAGACATGAAAACTTGTTCTGCAATATTTTTTAATTTAGTCGCTAGGGCAGTATCCGATACAGGAATATTGGCAGTAGGATGTAATTCAGAAGTTTTTAAGGCATAGGTTTTAAAACTAAAGCCTTCAGGGAAAATATATTCAACCGGTACAAAACTGGTACAAGTTTTACCATCTGCATTCGCGCAAACTAAAACAGTGAATTCACGGCCATCAATATATTCTTCTACCAAGGCAGCACCAAATTCTGTTAATATGCTTTTCACCTTAGTGATTAATTCATTCGTATTATTTGCTTTGGAGGCATTGTCTACACCCAGGCTATCGCCGGCTTTGGCAGGTTTTACAAATAAAGGAAATTGCAAATTGCCTGGTAGTTGCGCTATATCTTCTTCCGATTCTATATGAATATGCGCAGGCGTTTTCACGTCTTCGCAGAAAGCCAAATACTTCATAATGGTTTTTGGCGGGTCATACAAATTCGTACTAGGTCCTGTATAAGGCAGTCCTAATAAATCCAAACTCATGATTACATCAATGGAAGGCACTGTCCATTCTAAATAACCTTCGCATAAATTAATATAGATATCGTAATTTTTATCTTTAAGTTCTTTTAATTGCTGATAGGTAGTAAGCTTATTTAAAAAAACATGATCAAAATGCGCTTCAGGCATAATGCTTGAGAGGTCTCTTTTCGGATCGTAGTATTGATAATCTACTTCAGAGGTTGAATAGTCTGGCTGTAAAACACAAATTTTTAAATCTTTGAAGCTGGTAGCATTTTGTATAATGGGAAGGGGGCGCATAAATTTATTTTTTTCTTCTAGCGAATGCGTCATTAATAATATGAATCACTAATTCTGTAAAACTTTGATTGGCATAACGTAAAATGGCACCAATAGAAGTATAATTTTCATCTTCACTAATGCCACATTGTGCATTTACTTCTAAGACGTAGGCTTCACCTGTTTTATTATCTATGCGCACATCTACTCTTGTATAGCCAGTTCCATTGCAAGCCACATAGGCATCCCAAGAAACTTTTTGAACTGCCATTTGAATAGATTCATCGCCTAATTGATATTGATAAAAATTTTCATCTTCGGGCATGGGTGTTTCGTCCTCATAAATTTCCCATAATCTATCAAAGGATAAAAACTTTTCTTTTTCTGGAAGCGACGCGTGAAAGACTCTTTCAACTGGCGGATAAATTTTAGCATACTCAGGATGGGTATGGCTTCCCACAATCATCACTGTATATTCAGGTCCTTCCACAAAGGACTCTGCTACAATACCATCAGAAGATAAATTCCATCCTCTGTATCCTTCAAACATTTTAGCTAATTGTGTTTCTAATTCTAGTTCTGTTTCTACTACATTTTTTACACCTACGCCTAAGCTACCACCAGATACAGCAGGCTTTACAATTAAAGGGCTACCTAATTTTTTAATAATTTCTTTAGCATTAATATTATTATCTCTAATGGCTTCCCATTTCGGCGTGGCTACACCTGCTTCATCAAAAGCTTTTTTCATGGGAATTTTAGAAGTAGTGATATCATAGAAATAATCATTGGCACCAGTATATACTAATTGTTTTGCGTCTAAAGCTTTAATCACTGAAACACCCGGTGCTCCATTAATTTCATCTCCATCACATAAATTTAATACAACAGGAAAGTGAATTCCTTTTTCTCTTTCATGTGCAATTTCTTGCACAATCATTTTATAATTTTCTAAAGTAACGGGTTGCCATTTCCATGGAAGATCTAGTTCTGCAAACACGCGTGTATATTCTTCTATGCTTTGACTAAAATCATAATAGTAGGCTAAGTTCGGATCTGGATTATCCAAGGCAGGGGCTAAGACCCAAACTTTCAAATGTCCTACTGGAACAAAAGGGTAAAATAAGTTACGAATGGTTGTCAACGCAGTGTAAGAGGGTTAGTATAGGTTAGTATAATATTCAATGAAGTTATAAAATATATAATACTAACAAATTATTATAGGCATTAATTTGCTAACTGCTATAGCCTATAAAAACATACAACTACATGCTCATTTCGAAAATACTTCAATGGGATAAATCACAATACATTTAAAAGCCTTTTGTATAATATAGTTACTTGTATATCAAGGTGTTATACAATATTTAGTTAATTGTGATTCAATTAAAAATCAATAAAGATGCAAACTCAAGTAATCATTTGTGATAAACAAATTGTGTATGCAATGGGTTGTAGCTTACTTATTAAAGACAATCCACAGTTAATGGGCTATCATATCATCAAAAGTATAGAGGAATTGAATGGATATATAGCCTATGATAAAACTAAACAGGTCTTACCCATGGTCTTAGTGGTTGATAGTGCTATGTTTAATTTTGGACAATCATCAACAATGCATCAAATAAAAGAACTTACAACTAAGATGGGTGTGATGGTGGTTTTTAATGAACAAGACCATGCTCATTTGTATCAATTAATAGATAATGGTATATCGGTGATTGTAGCGCGCAATGTTTCAAAACAAGAATGGTCCAAGGCGCTTGAAATGGCAAGGCTTCAAAAAATATATTTTTGTAATCGAATTGCAGAAAAAGTTTTTACCATGGTAAATCATATGGATAAAATAAAACTTACAGAAAAAGTACATCAGCTACATACTTATGATAAATATATTTTAGTAAGAATATGCGAGGAGGCTTCCAGTAAGCAAATAGCTTATGAAGTGGGCCATAGCAAACGCACTATTGAAGGGCACCGCACTAAAATGATGCAGCAGTTAGAAGTAAAAAATTTAGCAGGCTTGGTGAAGGCTGCTTTTATGTCAAAGCTCTATGATCACTATTTAGAAAATCCAGGTTTATATGATGTGACTTCATGTGCTAAAACATCTTCTTTATAAAAATGAATAGTTTTAAAATCACCATCAATATATTTTTGCGCTTGGTCTGTAAAATGTTTTGAATTCGCAAAACGACTTTGCCCTCCCGTAATAATTGTTTTTGCTTCTAATTTTTTTCCAAAACTTACAGCTGCAATAAAACTACTTCCAGAGTAACCATATCGCTTCAAGGTATTATCATATCTCTTACTCTCAAATGCAGGCAGGGAGCCCCATTTAGAAGAAGTTTGGCCCACAGCTATACTAGGCGCATTGTCATTAAATTTTTCTCCTGGGTTTACTCTTTGGTATCTATTTATATCGCCCCAAGGAATTTCCCAACTACCATATGTTTTTTCTAATTGCGTTAATGCTGTATTTAACAGCGCTAATTTCTTTTCATTAGAAACTTCTTTCACCATTTGCTCATATTTTTTTATGATTTGTGTAGTAGCTTCTTCTGTAGTGGCAGGAGGAATTTCTTTAGACCAATTATTGGCCCATTCAATAGCAATGCTAGTGGCAATAGAACTAATGCCCGCATCACCATTCCAACCAGCTAAATAGTTAATTGCTTTTTTCTCTCTTTCATTTAAAGGAATAGTTTTCGAATACGCCATAAAAGAAGGAAGTAAAATATCAAAGGCACTTAAATGTTTATTGTATCCCAATTGGATTAATTCATCCAAAGAAATTTTATCTATTTTACTAAGTAAGTTAACGGCGTTAATGCCGCGTCCGTTTTCACCATCGGGTGCCATATAATGAGGATAGTCTTTTTCTTTAGGACTATTTATTCCAGCCACGGTGAAAGGAGTAGCATTGCAATTTTGTAACCATCCATTTACGGGGTTAATACTTTGTACAATTTCATTTAGCGCATGTACGCCTAACCAATTTGTTGCTTTGATAGAGCCATCAACGGGCATACTAAAATCATAGTCCTTATTTCTTTTAGGCATAAAATTACCATGCCAGTAAGCAATAGAGCCATCGGCATCGGCATAGACGGTGTTATTACTATTATTACCTAATAGAGATAAAGCTTTTTGATATTCTTTTAAATTAGTAGCCTTGGTTCTTGTCCAACATTCCATTAAGGCGTTTAAAGAACGATTGTTTTCTTGTAAGCTTAACCACTTGCCATTCTTGCTTCCCATCACAGGACCATGTATGGTGCGGTAAGTTGTAAATGATTTTGTTTTTATTTGACCTTCTTCCAAATATTGAATAGGAATATTTCTTTCTTTAATAGGTTGAAGACTTTGATCATAATGTGAAACCCAGCCTGTTTTATTTTTAGCTACTTTTTCTTCATATACATCGGCTACATCTGCATAACTACTGGTATGCATAAAACCTACATGTTCGTTGAAGCCTTGGTAAATAAACATTTGTCCCCAAGTCACTGCACCATATACATTTAATCCTTGCTCACTCACCATATGAATTTCTGATCTAAAGTAAAAAGGCACATGCGGATTAATATATAATAATGCATTGCCATTTTTACTATGCTGAGGCGCAATTGCAAAACCGTTAGAGCCTTTCTGTATTTTTTCTTCTAAAGCATAAAGGGCCTCTGTATTATTGACTACTAATTTTTCTGTAGAAGCCGCTTGCCCATAAAAAGAAGCTACTTGATCTGCTTTAATGCCACCTGTTCTTGTGGGCGATACACTTCCGTCTGTCCACATTAAATGATACCATGGTTTATAATATTGAATGGCTTTTTGTTGTACTTCCGGATGTTTGTATAAATAATAATTCAATCCATCGGCATGGGCTTGTAATAATTCTTTAAACCAAATGGGGCTTTTATTATAGTCTTGTATAGCAGCCAAACTATCTTGAATAAGGCGCATCATTAAGTCTTCATAAATAGCGCTTGTTCCTTTTACTTCAGCAGTACGGCCTAACATTTCTAAATAGTTCAATTCTATTTGACCCACATTCTCTTCGCTTTGTGCATACATCAAACCAAAAACTGCATCGGCATCGGTTTTACCATATACATGTGCAATACCCCATTCGTCTCTTATAATATTAACTTGTTTAGCATGTTTTTCCCATCTAGCTATTTCGGCAGCACTATATTTTTGCGCCTTGCTTATTAAAGAGCTAGTCAATAATATGGCTATACAACAGATGTAGGGGAGGAGTCCCATGCTACTGTTGGTATTTTTTATAGGCTGTGTACTTTTTGTACGATGCGTTTTTTTCATAAAATCTAATTGATATATTGAATTCAAATTAAGCAAAAAAAAGCACAAACTTTTAGGGTTTGTGCTTTTTGTACAATAGGATAGTTTAGATACCCCAAGTTTTCATTATTGCTAAATCTTTTTTAACAGAATCCAAAGGAGTCATACCTTGATAAGACTCTTGTTCAATGATAAAATGATGTGCACCTCCAATTTTTTTAGCTAGTAAGGCTATTGATTTAGGATCTACCACACCCTCGCCTAAAATAGTACTTTCATAGCCATCGTTCATTTCACCTTTTCCTTTTTCTGATTTAATTTCATCTTTCACATGCAATGATTGGAAACGGCCTGGATATTTACTTACCCATTCAGCAGCTCTTCCGCCTGAACCATACATATTACCAAAATCTAATTGGTGCACTACTAAATTAGGATCGGTATGTTGTAGGATTAAATCATACATTAATGTACCATTCAATTTTTCTTTAAATTCAAAATCATGATTATGATAGCCGAATTTCATGCCACTAGCCTTACACAATTCACCCGATTTATTAAATACATCTAGTTGTAGCATTAATCCGTCATAAGTACTTCTTAATTTATCATCCATAGAAGGACTAATTACATAAGTCTGACCCATCACTGCTGCATCTTCTACGGTACGCTTCCAATCATCTGTAAAATCTTTCTTTGTATTATCCCAATGTTTTGTGCCCATTACAGTATGTCCGCTAGGCATTTTCAAGCCTAAGCCATCTAATACTTTTTTAAATTCAGGTGCTTCCCATCCGTAGAATTTTCTATTTACATAGTTAGCATGTTCAACAAATTCAAATCCCATTTTAGATAAAGCTGTTAAAGTTTCCAATGGTTTTTTGGACATGTCTTCACGTACAGAATACAATTGAACACCAATTAAATTTTTACTAACCGCTTTATTGGTAGCAGACCATAAAGCACTAGGCTTTAAACTTGCACCCATGATAGCCAGTGATGCGTTTTGTATAAATTTTCTTCTTGAGTTTTTCATAAGAATTGTTTTTGTGAATTTAAACTTACAATATTTATTTGATTAATCTTCCACCTTTGTGTTTTTAATAGGCTTTTTATCTAACCATTCAGAACGATCTAATTTGTGTTTACCCGTCTTTACTTCATCTAATGTATTTCCATTATATAAGCGACCATTTTTCATTACAAATTCTATCGTGTTGGTATTACGTATATTATCCAATGGATTTTTATCCAATATAAGTAAGTCCGCCAATTTGCCCACTTCTAAGCTACCTAAGTCTTTGTCTAAACCCAATCCAGTGGCGCCTAAAATAGTGGCTGTTTTCAATGCATCTATATTACGCATTCCGCCAGATTGCATAGACCAAAGTTCCCAATGATAACCTAGACCTTGTAATTGTCCATGACTTCCAATACCTGCTAGTCCACCTTCTTCTACAATTTTTTTCATACTCTTTGCATGTTTTTGGAAAACATGTTCTTCAGGTAAGAACCAAGTAGCACGACGACGCGATTTAGAAGCTAATTCTTCATATGGTGTAAAGTATTGCATCTTCTCATTACTATAAGGGTTTTCATTTTCATAATAATAGTTTTCTGCCCATGGTCCACCATAAGAAACGAGTAAAGTGGGGGTCACTGTCATTTTAGATGCAGCAATTGTTTTCACTACATCATCATATAAAGGATAAATAGGAATAGAGTGCTCATGACCAGGATAGCCATCTAATAAATTTGTCATGTTTAATTTAAAATCAAGACCGCCTTCAGTGGTTGGCATTAATTTTTGATTTTTTGCAGCTTGTATTACCCATTGTCTGTGTTTACGATTACCTACTAAATACATTTTAATATATTTAGTATTATAGTATTTACTGTATTGACCTAGTACCGATTCTGCTTGTGCTGAATCTTTTAAATTGTATGCCCAATAACCTACACCAGGTCCTGTTGAATATACTCTTGGCCCCATCATCATACCAGCATCTACCATATCGCTATAAGTAAGTACATCGGTAGTAGCTGTTTGTGGATCACGTGTGGTAGTAACACCATAAGCTAAGTTGGCTGCATACACCCAGGCCTGTGTTTTATGAATGCCCCAGCTTGGCCACATATGAGAATGCGTATCTACAAATCCAGGCACAATTGTTTTGCCCGATACATTTACTCTTTCTGTGCCAGATTCCACTTTTAAACTACCCGACTTACCAATAGCTTTAATACGGTTGTTTACAATATAAATATCACCTCTGCTAATTACCTCATCCCCTTTCATGGTAATAATTCTTGCATTGGTTAATAAAATATGTGTGTTAGGCATATCTTTTTCATAAAATACTTTTATCCAATTTTCAGTGGCTTTGTATTTAGGGTCTTCTTTCTTTTCTGCTTTCTTCGCTATTTCTTTTTTAGTACTGTCTTTAGCAGTCGTATCTTTTTTAATAGCTGCTTCGGCTTTTTTTGCCACCGCTAAACTATCATCAAATGCATAAGAAGCGTCTATATCATAAGTAAAATGTGCAGCACCTAAACTATAATGAATAATTTTACCATTGGCTTCCCAACTTGGAAACTCGCCACCCATCTCAGTTAAGAGTTTACTAGGGAAGGCTGCGCTTTTAGCTTCAGCTACAGAAATGTCTATTAATTTACCCGCTTGCGGAATAGTGATATAGTAAATATTATTATTCACTTGTGCTATAGCGGCCTTACCTAAAGGAGACATTAAAATGGTATTGGCACTAGAAGCAGGGTTATTTTCTTTAGCGGCATCTTCTTCATCATCTGCCATATCTAAAACATCTGCTACCGGTTTTCCATTGTGTTGAGGGATACTACCGAAGGTGGTAATGCCCGTAATTTTTACAATTTCTTTTTCATCTCCACCATCCCATTGAATAGAAATTAATTTTCCATATTTATTTAAATAGATACGGTCTTCGCCATTTACAAAATGTGCATTGCTGCGACCATTGGCTTTATCAATAACATGAATACTTCCATCTTTTAAATCTAACCAACACAATTCATCTTCATCATCATCATAGGTAGGGTCTTTAGAATTTTGAAATTTTTGAACAGTGGTTCTATTAAATACAATTCTATTACCCGCTTCATTAACAGCTAAACCTTGGTATAAAGCGTTTTCTTTGGTAAGTACAGTTTCATTGCCTGAAGCAATATCAATACTTCTAATACTTCCACCATTATCTCCCCAGGTAGCAAAATAAATAGTCTTGCCATTGGAGCTCCAAACAGGCTGCGCTTCTGTAAAATTATTTTTAGTTAATTTTTTAGGCGTTCCACTTGGGTAGTCCATTACATATAATTTATTTAATACGGTGAAGGCTAATTTTTTTCCATCAGCAGACGGAACAGCATCTCTAATTTGAGTGGCTTGTGCTGCGCTGGTATCCTTGATAGGATATTTGAAAAATACTTCAGGACCCATTTCAATTTTTGCATCTACTGTATAGCTAATTTCTTTTTGTGCAGCTGTTTCAATATCAATGCTATGAATTTTTCCACCATAAGAAGCTAATAAATATTTACTATCTGGCGTGAAAGTCATAGTAGGTAAGACACCTAATACTGCAATCGATTCTTGATCATCTCTTTGTACAGGGTAAGCCAACCAAGTTTCTTCACCAGTGCTTAAGTTACGTTTCACGAGTCCTGTTTTATCTTCAAACCTTGTTCCGTATACTAACCATTTCCCATCTTTAGAAAGTACGGGTGTGAAAGCAGAACCATATCTAGAAGCAATGGTACGCGTTGTGCCTTTTTCTCTATCATACACACCAATACTATACTGAGGTAACATGGCATTATAATTCCAAGCGCTCATTCTTGAAGAATAATAAATATATCTTCCATCTGGACTCACTGCAGGATCAATTGTTTTTAAAGCAGCAGGTAAAGAAATTAAGTTAGTACCTGCTCCACCATTTTTATGCATTAAATACAATTTGGTATTTCTTCTTCCTTTTGTATACACTATATAATTACCATCTGGCGTATACACGGCACCTGGAAAATTTTGATTCTGATCTTCCGTTAAAGCAATGGTATCTTTTTTGGCAATATCTATATACCATAAATTTTCTGCGCCCCCTCTATCTGAAATAAATAAAATTCTTTTTCCATCTGGGCTATAGCTAGGATGATTGTCATAGGCTAGTCCTTTGGTGATAGCTGTTGCTTTACCCCCTTCAATAGGCATACTATATATATCGCCCATTAAATCAAACAATATAGTTTTTCCATCGGGGCTAATACTTAAAGAGGTCCATGTTCCTTCGCTGGTTTGCATAGCAATGGCGCGCGTTGCTTTAAGTGGCATGCCTTTAAAACTCGTGAAGATAGTGCTGTCTTTTGCAGCTACTGTTTTTGCTTGCGCATAGCTATTGCTTAAACCTAATACGAATAAAAGCATCCAACTAAAAACGCAGGTAATTGTATATTTTCTCATTGGTAATTTTTTTGAAAGTTAGCTAAATAGGTGAAAAAATAGACTCCAAATTTGCCTTTGAATTGCCGTTTATCAATAAATGCCGTTTTTTATATAAAAACCAACCAAAATGGGCCTAAAAATGCTCCAAAATATAGCTCTTTACGAATGGAATCGTAATTTTACAAATATGAAAAAATCCAATTTACTGAAGCTTTTTATTATAAGTAGCTTATTATTAGTGAGTTACGCTTCTATGGCTCAAAGTTTTCAAATAGAGGGAACCATTAAGGATAGCATTGCTAAAAGAGCCCTGCCCTATGCAACGGTTTCTTTAGTGCGCTCAAAGGACTCTTCTTTAGTAAGTTTTGCGAGAAGTAATGAGGAAGGTGTTTTCACTATTAAAAATGTACCTGCTGGAAAATACTTATTGTCTATTTCTTATGTAGGCTATCAACAACAATGGTTTGCTTTTAAAACAGGAACTAATGCAGTATTGAATCTCAATAATATTTATTTAGAAGATGCTAGTAAAATGTCAACAGTTACGGTTACTGCACGCAGGCCTCCAGTAGTTATTAATGGAGACTCTATAGAATTCAATGCTGAAAATTTTAAAACTGCTCCAAATGCTGTGGTAGAAGATTTATTAAAAAAAATGCCAGGTATTGAAGTAGATAAGTCGGGTGGGATTACGGTGAATGGAAAAACAGTGACGAAAGTTTTTGTGAATGGAAAAGAATTTTTTACAGGTGATCCTAAAATGGCTACTAAAAATTTACCTGCAGATGCGATTGATAAAATACAAGTATATGATCGTAAATCGGATCAAGCCATGTTTACCGGTATTGATGATGGAACAGAAGAGACAGCCATTAATTTAAAAGTAAAGAAAGATAGAAACCAATCCAATTTTGGAAAATTAACTGGTGGTGCAGGAACGCCTAGTAGGTTTGATGGACAAGGCAATTGGAATAGATTAAATAATGATGAACAATACTCATTAATTGGAACGGCTAATAATACCAATAGACAAGGGTTTTCTAGCAGAGACATTGCTAATTTTTCTGGAGGGGGTGGTGGAAGACCAGGTGGCGGAGGCGGTGGAATGACACTTAATTTTGGTGGTGGCGGCGGAACCGATAATAACGCACAAGGGGTAGCCACCACGCTTTCGGGCGGCGGTAATTACTCTAATTTATTTAATGATAAGAAAACAAATTTCAATGCTAACTTTTCATTGAATGATGTAGAGCGAAATAATAATAGCAATTCTTACACACAAAATTTAACACCAGGTAATTTATTTAATAGAAGTTCCAGTTCAAGAAGCGTTACTAGAAACCAACAACAAAATTATGGTAGCACTATTGACCAAACAGTATCTGAAACTTTTTCTTATAAGTTTACGCCAAGTATTGGTAAGCAACATGGTACTTCAGAGTCTTATGATACAACAGAAACATTTTTACCAGATGCTTTTAGAACTAAAACCAATGCAACTCGTTCTGCCTCTAATAGTGTAACAGACGCTAGTAATGCAGCTAGTAATTTATTATTAAGAAAAAAGTTTGCTAAAAAGGGAAGAACTATTTCTTCTACTATTACTAATAGTTATAATGAATCTAATTCAACAGGTAGACAATACACCGACCAGTTCACCTATGGCGGCGGCGGTTATTTATTAAAAGATTCTATTTTAGACCAACAGAATATTAGAAAAGGCAATACCATTACTTATTCAGCCAATGTAGTGTATACAGAACCCTTGGGAAAAAAATCGTTACTTGAATTCAATGCTTATTTGAGTCAAAGTATTGGAAAGACAAGCAAGAAAGTATATGATAAAAACACAGGCAGCTCAAGCTATGATCAGTTAAATACAAGACTTACCAACGAATACAATAGCGAGTATACTTATAGTGGTGGTGGTATGAACTATAGAACCAATCAAAGAAAGTATAATTTCTCTACAGGCTTTTCTTTACAAAGTGCCAAGTTAACTGGAGAGAATGTGAGTGCAAATACAAAATTGAATCAAGGCTTTCAGGATATCTTGCCTTCTGCCATGTATCAATATAATTTCTCCCAAACAAAGAATTTAAATATTAATTATCGTACTTCTACCAATCAACCTTCTTTAACACAGTTACAACCCGTACTTGATCAAAGTAATATTAATAGACAAACTATTGGTAATCCCGATTTGAAAAGAAGCTATGTACACAATTTGAATATGCGTTTCTTCTCTTCTAAAATAATTTCTGGTCGTAATTTCTTTGCTAATTTGAATGCGGCTGCTACCAATAATTCTATTGTGAATTATGATAGTATTTTACCTAGTAGAGTTACCTTATCAAAACCAGTGAACGTGAATGGCGCCTACCGTGTCAATGGTAGTGTGAATTATGGCTTTGGCTTAAAGAAAATATATTCAAGAGTGAATTTTGGATTAAATGGAGGCATGAGTAATAATATATCTTATTCAAATGCTTTATTAAATACCATTATTACTAAAACACTAGGTCCTTCTGTATCCTATAACTTTCAGTTAGATGAAGTTATTGATATTGATTTATCTACAAGATATTCTTATAGCAAAACCAATAACGCTATCAACGCAGGTTTAAATACAAATTATTTAACGAAAGTATTTAGCGCTGAGATGAACAATTACCTGCCTAAAAATTTCTTATTGAATCAAAGCTTTACCTATACTATAAACTCTGGAAGAGCTGCAGGGTATAATACTTCTATTCCTATTTGGAACGCCAGCTTCTCTAAGTTTTTTATGAAGAATAAAAAGGCTGAATTAAGGGTGAGCGCCTTTGACTTATTAAACAAGAATGCGGGCATTAGCAGAAACGTATCGCAGAATCAAATTGTTGACCAACAATACAACGTTATTAACCAATACTTCTTAGTAAGCTTCATCTACAGCTTGCAGAAGTCGGGTTTAGGTGGCGGAGGTCCAAGAAATGTGATGATTCGTATGAATTAATTATCTTTAGTAAATCTTTATTAAAATATAAATTTTAAAATAAACAATATGCGTAAAATATTTTTAACAATTACAATAGTGCTAGTGGCTATGACAAGCTCTTTCGCACAAGTAAAAGAAGGCAAGTTAATTTTTGAAAGAAAAATTAATATGTATAGAATGATTACCGATCCTGAAATGAGAGCTCGTATTCCTGAGTTTAGAACTGAAAAATTTGAACTCTTATTTAATGAGCAGGCTAGTATGTTTAAAACCATTCCAGATGAAGATGCTCCAGACCCATTCGCTAATAGCGGTGGAGGTGGTGGTGAAAGAGGGGGAATGCGTTTTAATTTTAGAATGCCTGAAACGACTATGTATACAGATATTTCTAATCAAATGCAATATGAAGCTCGTTCTTTATTTGAAAAAGATTTTTTAATAGTAGATTCTTTAAAGCCTATTAACTGGAAATTATCTGAAGAAACTAAAACCATTGCTAAGTTTGTTTGTAAAAAAGCAACTACCATGATTACACCACAACAAATGAATATGCGTTTTGGCGGTGGAAGAAATAGAAATACTACAGATACTGCAGCACCTGCAAAACCAAAAGAAGAAGAATTAGTAGTTTGGTATACAGAGTCTATTCCAGTGTCTATTGGCCCTGATACTTATGCAGGCTTGCCAGGCGCTATCTTAGAAGTGAATAGTGGTAATGGGGGTAATGTTATTACTGCCTTAGAATATACAGCTAAATATGCTGCCAAAGAATTGAAGCAACCTACTAAAGGAGATAAAATGAACCGTGCTCAATTTGTAGAGAGCATGAAAAAAATTATGGAAGATATGCAAAGAGGCGGTGGCATGGGAGGAATGAGAATTAGAGTTAATCAATAATATACCACCTCCAACCTATAGTAATAGATCTTGGCTCTCCTAAATAATAAGAATAAGCACTGCTTCCTTTTACACTAAAGTTTTTGGTAGCCATGGTTGAATAGTAGGTATTGGTAAGGTTTAAAACATTTAACCATATTTCGGATTTCTTTAATTGAAGTCCTATTCTTGCATTCAATAAGTCAAAGCCAGGGTATTGAGTAGCATTGGTTTCATCCATATAATAACTAGACTGGTGTTGCCATTCTACAGCACTGCGAAAAGTTTTAGTAGGCTTCCATGAAAGACTTAGGTTATTGAATACATGTGGTGCGGCATTCATTTCTTTACCACTTACATCAACTCCCTTAATATTGGTGTTTAAATAGGTATGCTTAGCACTAGTGCCATTGAAATTTATTTCAAAAGAAGGGGATACTAGATAACGAATTTGGTATTCAATTCCTTTATGACTTGTAGCGCCTGAATTTTGATTTAAGTTCACGCCATCCGTTTGTCTCACTGAAATAATTTCGTTATTTCCTTGTAAAGAATACACGGAAACTTCTGCGCTTATTTT
>CANCRC010000041.1 GCA_947380435.1 Chitinophagaceae bacterium | reverse complement strand
AGCCGAATAATTATGCTCAGTTTCCTATTAGAAATGAATATCAACAGGTATTTACCAGCCCTTCAGGATTTATTCAGAACCTAAGTATTTTAGATATGCTATTCTGTGTGGGAGGAAAAGAAATTAGTAAACAATTAAGCGAGAACTTAAACTAGCAATATTAGTAGTGTTATTATCTTCAGGTAGGGGATGTTTTTTCAAAAATTCTGCAGTCCACTTTTCAAATTGTTGCATTTGTTCCCATACTTTACTATTTAGCACATAATCCATGGCTTCTTTTTCATCTGTAGCCTGGGTTAAACGATCATTTAAGATTTCTCTTTTTAATTGGTAGTTGGTAAAAATGGCACGCATTAATAGCTTCTCTGCAATTTCAAAATCAACTTCTTCTTTTTCCTCTTCATAATTAGCAAACTGATTCTCTACCTCGCGTTTTTTTATCCACTGCAATGTTTTTCCCACCATCTCATCATAAGACTTATTTATCAAATTAGAAGGACGACCAACATCATTCAAATTCACCATCGCTGTATTTTCTTCACTATGTTTTTTAATAAGGTGACTATTTTTATGAATAGAAGTATAAACAGATGTTGGCTTTTTGACATCAACACTGTTAGGATTCAACTCAACACCGTTAGGAACTTTTATGTACACCAAGGATACCTTTGGCTGAACCTTGGTTGCTAACTTAGATGGGGTGTTGTTAAATGGAATAAAAAATAATAAGCAAGCTATAAAAGAAGCCAAGATAATTTGCGTAGAATGAATAAAATTAAATTGCTTTGTTTTTGTCAAAATTTTCACCCTGTACAAAAGCTCATTCGGTAAGTTTAAAATACCCATTGTCCAGCTATTATGAATAGGGGCTTTGTTTGCCGCAACGTCAGTGGCTATTTTATAAATCGCATTTAAGTAATCTAACTTTTCAACGGATGCGTTTATAACATAGTTATCAGAGGCTATTTCTCTTTGTAGGCTAATTTCTTTATTGAATAAATAAGAGAATGGGTTGAAGAATAAAATTACTTGAATAGTACTTGTAATTATATTAATTAGATAATCGTTTCTAAGTATATGCGCCCACTCATGTAAAATAATACTCTCTATTTCTTTCACCGTTAATTGATTCACTAAAGCAATGGGCAATAGTATAATGGGTTCTATCCAGCCAAAACTAATAGGGGTATTGATTGTAGTTGAAATGCCTATTTTTAATTTTTTACCTTTTGATGCATTAGGTAAACTATAAATGAAAGAAGTATACTTAGGGGATTCAGAAAAATTCGAAGTTTTTATTAACCCCGATAATTGATAAAATTGAATTGCCGTTTTAATAATTAATGCCCCTAAAATTATACAATAAACAAATCCTATAAATGAAAGCCAACCAATAGGGGCCTGAGGAGCCTGCATGAATAAAGAAGATATACTTATATTTACAAGATTCAAACTAATATTTACTATTTCCGAACCAAGCTTAGGATAAAATAGTAAAGCTATAAATTGAACCAAGCCCAAGCATTGAAAAATACTTGCCATGCTAAATAAATGGGCCGCTTTAATAGAAAGTATTTCTTCTTCCTGTAATGTTTTAATAACCTGGTATACCAAAAATAATATAGCTACAAAGCCTATATTATTAATAATTGCGAATGGTATATTAGTTAAAACTGACATTAATAGTAATGAATATTATTTACGCTCTATTTTTTGAATCATGGATTTAATTTCAGCTAA
This sequence comes from Chitinophagaceae bacterium, assembly GCA_947380435.1. Classification (GTDB taxonomy): domain Bacteria; phylum Bacteroidota; class Bacteroidia; order Chitinophagales; family Chitinophagaceae; genus Sediminibacterium. The sequence goes on along the minus strand of CANCRC010000041.1, from coordinate 14,230 downwards.
ATCACTGTCAGATGGTTTTTGCCTTCCCAAAGCTTGTAAAACTAATTGAGAAGTGCTACCACTAAATAAGGTTTGAATCATTTTACCTACAAACTGCTCCTGCGCTTTTTCTCTTTTTAAAGTAGGCGTGTATATATGTGTTTTAGAGCTAACATTTCTTGTAACAAGACCTTTCTCGTTCATAATTTGCATAAGCTTAAGGGTAGTGGTATAGCCCACATCCTTTGTTTTTTGTACTATCTCATGCACTTCTCTAACAGTGGCACTGTCTTTTTCCCATAAAATACTAAGGATATCTAATTCACTTTCTGTAGGTCTAATAGTCTTATTCATAATGATACGATTGTATTCGTAAGCAATCTACGAAATTATAGGAACTAACAAAAAAATCCCCCCGAAAATATCGGAGGGATTTTGTTAATTTCTTATACAACAGGCTCTTCTAAAAGAGCTATATCTAATACTTAATAAGTTATATCAACCACTAGTTTTTCTTAAGGTAAGAAGAGAATTTAGCATTCTGCTCTGCTGTTAAGGCCTTGCCATTCACAGTTATCTTACCATCGTTAATTTGAATCTTAACATTGTCTACTGGAGCAATACCTTCTTCTTGTAAAGCTTGTAACAATGTTTTAGTATTCGCAGTAATTGTTACCGTTTTTGCTGTATCGTTTACAATCTTAGCACCCATTGCCGTATCTGTATTAATTACAGAAATTTCAACAGTTTGAGATTTAGTTGTAACAGCAGCATCGGTCTTATGCATACTCGCTAAAGTAGGCGCAATAACCAATGATACAATGGACATTAATTTGATTAAGATATTCATTGAAGGACCAGATGTATCTTTAAAAGGATCTCCCACAGTATCTCCCGTTACAGAAGCTTTATGTGGTTCTGATTTTTTATAGAACATCTCACCATTAATTTCAACACCTTTTTCAAAAGATTTTTTAGCATTATCCCAAGCACCACCTGCATTGTTTTGGAATATTCCCATTAACACACCACTTACAGTAGCACCTGCTAAGAAACCACCTAAGGCTTCAGGGCCCATTGTAAATCCAATTAAAATAGGAGAGATGATGGTGATAGCACCAGGTAACATCATTTTCTTTAAAGAAGCTTCTGTTGAGATAGCTACACATTTTTCATATTCAGGCTTACCAGTACCTTCCATAATTCCAGGAATGGTACGGAACTGACGACGCACTTCTTCTACCATGGCCATTGCCGCTTCACCTACCGCGCGAATAGCTAATGAAGAAAATATAAATGGAATCATTCCACCTACAAATAATGCAGCTAATACATCTGCTTTATAAATATCAATATGTTGATTATTTGGCATGGCTACACCTACGAAGGCAGCAAACAATGCTAATGAAGTTAAGGCAGCAGAAGCAATTGCAAAACCTTTACCGCTTGCAGCTGTAGTATTACCCACCGCATCTAAAATATCTGTTTTCTCACGCACTTCAGCAGGTAATTCACTCATCTCCGCAATACCACCCGCATTATCTGCGATAGGACCAAAGGCATCAATAGCTAATTGCATAGCTGTTGTAGCCATCATACCTGCAGCAGCAATAGCTACTCCATATAAACCTGAGCAATAAGAAGCTCCGAATATACCTGCAGCTAAAACAATAATAGGCATGAAAGTCGATTCCATACCAATTGCTAAACCACCAATAATATTTGTTGCGTGTCCTGTGCTTGATTGTTTGATAATACTCATTACTGGACGCTTACCCATAGCAGTATAATATTCAGTAATGATACTCATTAAAGTACCTACTATTAATCCAACTGCAATAGCACCAATAACACCATTTCTTGTAAACTCAATACCACGAAGTGACATGGTTTCAGGAAGAATATTTCCTACTAAAAAATAACAAGCAATAGCTGTTAAAATCATTGAACCATAGTTACCCATGTTCAATGCTTTTTGAACTGTAGCTGTATTTAAACCAGCGTTCTCACTTATTCTTACAAATAAAGTTCCAATAATAGATAATAATATACCTACACCTGCAATCATCATTGGTAATAAAATAGGAGATAAGCCACCAAAGTTATCTAATAATTTTCCACCACCTACTGCAGTTACTTCTTGTCCTAATACCATGGTAGCTAAAACGGTAGCCACATAAGAACCAAATAAATCGGCACCCATACCAGCCACATCACCTACATTATCTCCTACGTTGTCTGCAATAGTTGCAGGGTTGCGAGGATCATCTTCAGGAATACCAGCTTCTACTTTACCTACTAAGTCGGCTCCTACATCGGCAGCCTTTGTATAAATTCCGCCGCCTACACGTGCAAATAATGCAATTGATTCAGCGCCTAAAGAAAATCCAGTTAATACTTCAATGGTTCTTAGCATTTCAGAAGGATCACCATTTACATAAAACATTTGTTTTAGTACTAAGAACAAACCACCTAATCCTAATACTGCTAAACCAGATACGCCTAAGCCCATCACAGATCCACCAGTAAATGATACTTTTAAGGCTTGCGCTAAACTTGTTTTAGCTGCTTGTGCAGTTCTTACATTGGCCTTAGTAGCTACTTTCATTCCAATATAACCAGCAGTAGCACTAAATACAGCACCAATGATAAATGAGATAGCAATACTCCAATGACTTTCTGCATTTTTAGTAGCCATAAACCCTAATAATAGGGCCACAATTACCACAAAATAGCCTAGGATTTTCCACTCTGCTTTTAAGAAAGCCATTGCACCTTCAGCGATGTAAGTGCTAATTTCTTTCATACGGTCATTACCTGCGTCTTGTTTAGATACCCAATTGAATTTCAAGAGTGTATACAATAAACCCACAATACCCATTGCCGGAACGGCATAAAATAGAAGATCTTTCATAGCAATACTTATTCTTTTGTTTTCTGTTTAGATTCGTTTAAGGTCTGCAAAAATAGGGGGTAAAAGTCAAAAAAGGGCAAAAAAGGGCAACTTTACTCCACCAAGGCGGTAGTATCCACCTTGCCTGTAAAAACTGAGGCAATTTCCTTGCCTTTATAGATGGATTTATTGAACTTATTGCCCAATATGATAATGGTAGCGGACTCATTAATTAAGCGTGTAAACACTGTATTATTTCCATGCCACCATCCATTATGATACACTAGTCTTTCTTCATTAGGTTTCGCCAAAATACGCCAGCCTAATCCGTAGTTATGATAGTACCTATTAATAGGGCTTTGAGGTTGAAAAGCCATCTCTAAAGTAGCTGCTTTTAAATAAGTACCTTCTGTTAAGGCTTTATCCCATAAATACATATCTCTTGCGGTACTGTATACATTTTTGTCTCCATATATGCAATCGTACTTTTCAATTTTATAAGGAACCATGCGAGCATTATAAGAAGGCGTATACTTATCCATACTCTTAGCACTGAAAATATAAGTATTCTCCATTTTCAAGGGCTTAAATAAAGTCTCTGCCATATAGGTTGGGAAATCTCTGCCAGTAATTTTTTCAATGATTAATGCCAACACTACAAAGTTGGTATTGCAATATTTAAATACTCTATCTGGTTTAGAAGCTGGGGCTGGATGTTTTGCCACCATAAAATCAAGTACATCCTGATTGTTGTATAAGCCTTGTCTGAAAGGACTTTCAGCGCTTATGAGTTGTAATTTTTTTACCCAACGACCTCTTTTATTTTTTACTTTAATAGCAGTATACTTATGTGATTCCATAAAATAAGTATAGTCGGGAAGACCACTTCTATGTGAAAGTAGTTCTTCAATGGTGACATCGGTATAAGGAAAATTGGCCAGGTATTTTGTAACAGGCGCTTTAAGGTCTAATTTATCTTGTTCCCATAATTTCAGCGCAGCCATTCCCGTAAATGTTTTAGAAATAGAAGCTAAATGAATGGGGGTTTCAGGAACAATAGCTGTTTTATCAGAAAAATTTGAGAAGCCTTTATAATCTTCGAAAATAACTTCCCCGTTTTTGGCAATTAATATCTCACCGCTAAAACCTTTATTTCCTAGCAATGACTCGTATTTTGCTTTTACCTCTGCAATTAAACGCTCTTTTTCATCATTACTTATAAGGGAAGAAGGCTGCATACTAGATAGAAAACGTGGGCCTTGGCCAGTGCCACAAGCAATGCTTAAAAAGAAAAATCCAAGTAAAAGGGTGAATCGAATGAACATCTGTTAGTTTTATAAGGTAGCCATAACCATTTATAGCTACAAAAATAACGATAGAATTACATAATTTATTGTTAATGAATACTAAACAGTTAATTTTTTTTAACTTTGTGCCATGAGTAATTTTGATGCCACCAGCTATCCTAAGGATAAAATTAAGGTCTTATTCCTTGAAAACATAAGCGATAAGGCGGTTCAGTATTTTAAAGATCAAGGATATACCGATGTTAAAAAGGTATCTGGAGCCTTGAGTGAGGATGAATTAATCAAGATTATTAAAGATGTTCATATTCTAGGCATTCGTTCAAAAACATTTATTTCTAAAAAGGTATTAGATAGCGCAAAGAAATTGCAGGCCATAGGTTGTTTTTGTATTGGTATTAATCAAGTGGATTTAAAAGCTTGTAAGCAAAAAGGGGTAGCCGTTTTTAATGCACCTTATAGTAATACAAGATCAGTGGCTGAATTAGTGATTGGTGCATCTATTATGCTTATTCGTAAAATTGTAGATAAAAATACTGCAGCGCATAAAGGAATTTGGAATAAAGAAGCCAAGGGAAGTTTTGAACTAAGAGGAAAAACTTTAGGCATTATTGGTTACGGTAATATTGGTACACAGTTAAGTATTATGGCAGAAGCCATGGGAATGAAAATTCAATTTTTCGATGTTGAAACTAAACTACCTCTAGGAAATGCCAAGCCTGCAAAATCTATAAAAGATATTGTAAGTAGTTCTGATATTATTTCTTTGCATGTTCCTGAAACCAGTCAAACAAAAAATTTAATTAGCAAGTCGGTTATAAGTCAATTCAAACAAGGATCTATATTAATAAATTATGCACGTGGAGAAGTTGTCGACTTACACGCTTTAAGCAAGGCTATAGTTGATAAAAAAATAGGAGGTGCTGCCATTGATGTATTTCCTATTGAGCCTGAAAAGAATGGTGATGTTTTTACTACTCCGCTACAAGGCTTAGCCAACGTGATGCTGACGCCACATATTGGAGGATCTACGGAGGAAGCACAAGAAAACATTGGAGAAGATGTTAGCATAAAATTATATCAATATTTAGAGCGTGGTGTTTCTTATGGTTCACATACCATTCCTTCCATTAGTTTACCTCCAGTTGAAAACGCACATAGAATTTTACATATTCACAATAATGTACCGGGTGTATTAAGCGCCATTAATACTGTGATGTCTAAAAATAAAATAAATATTCTGGGACAATATTTAAAAACCAATGATGATATTGGTTATGTGGTACTTGATGTCGATTCTAAATTATCTAAAACGGCTATTGCGCTTTTAAAAGAAGTGAAACATACTATTAGAGCGCGTATGTTGTATTAGTAGATTTTATAATTGTTCTAGCATTTTTTTAATCTCATCAGCATCTACTCCTGTAGCTTGTAAGTTTTCATTCATAGCATCTTTAGCATAAAGCATTTTACTTGCTTGCATTTGTCTTGCACTGCTATGCATTTCTTTAGCACCTGTTGCCTGCATAATTTCTTTGATATTATTAGAACGTACACCAGAGCCTGGCATGATTATAATTCTATCTCCCGCTTGTTCTACTAATTTTTTTAATAAGGCTAGGGCATCTGCTGCATTAGGTACTTGACCACTGGTTAAAATTCTTTTACAACCTGTTGCAATAATTTCTTCTAAAGCAATGAATGGGTCTTTGCATCTATCAAAGGCTCTATGAAAACTTATTTGCATAGAAGGACCCGCTATATCTACAAGTTCTTTGGTTCTATTTGTATCAATACTTCCATCTGCATTCAATAATCCTATAACGGCTCCTAAATAGCCTAGTTCTTTAACAATTAGTAAATCGGACTTCATTACTTCAAACTCCGATCTTGAATATAAAAAATCACCTCCTCTAGGACGTATAATTGGAAATACTGGTTGAGTTGTATAAGACCTTAGCGTTTTTAAACTTCCATAAGAGGGGGTAGTACCGCCTTCTTGGGGGTTTTCACAAAATTCAATTCTATGTGCACCTGCTTTTAAAGCAGTCACTGCAGCCTCTACTGAAAATACAGCAATCTCAAGTTTTGTAGACATAATTAATCTAATGAAGAAGATTCAAATAATTTATTACCATCCTTGGTATGCACTGCATAATTAAAACCTTTATGTAAAGCGTAAGCACCCGCTTCGCCTTTTCTGTTCAGTGCAATAAAACAAACTTGAATATCCTTTGCTTTTTCTTTTTTAATTCTTCTTATTCTTTCCACCACAAATTTACAAGCTTCCGCTGGAGATTTACCCTGTCTCATTTGCTCCACTACAGCACTAGCACCAGCCACACGAATCACATCTTCCCCTTGACCAGTGGCTACCACAGCACCTACTTCATTGTCTACATATAAGCCAGCCCCAATAATAGGAGAGTCGCCTAAACGGCCTCTCATTTTAAAACCTGCACCACTGGTAGTACAACTTCCAGATAAGTTTCCAAAACTATCTAAGGCAATCATTCCAATGGTATCGTGGTTCCACTCTCCATTGCTAAGTTTATGTGGTGCCATTAAAGAAGGATCTAATTGACTCGTAGCTTGTTTTCTTTCAATATTTATAACTGGTTTGTACTCCGATTTTTTTAACCAATTTTCATAAGATTTTTTAGCATCGTCTGAAAGTGTATCAGGCTCTAAGGTGAAGCCTTCCGAAACTGCAAATTGTTGTGCGCCTTCACCCACCAGCATTACATGGGGTGTTTTTTCCATCACTCTTCTAGCCACCGATATAGGGTGTTTAATACGCTCTAAAAAAGCAACGCTTCCGCAATTAAATTCATGATCCATAATAGAAGCATCTAAAGTCACATGGCCATCTCTATCGGGGTTACCACTTAAACCTACACAACAGTTAATTTCATCCTCAGTTACTTTCACCCCATTTTCTACCGCATCTAAAGCCTTTCCACCTGTACCAATTACTTTCCAAGCAGCAAGGTTGGCCGCTAAACCTGCATCCCATGTAGCAACGACTACAGGATTTACCAATGGATTTGTATTGCTAATTGTATTCGAGTCGCCAGTAATATCTTGTACTGTTTTTGGGATAAAACCAGTAATGGTAAAACTTGAAATACCCAAACCACTTAGGTTCAAAAACTTTCTTCTATCCATGCTCATAGTGCTTTCATTTTATAGATTTCAAGATACGAACAATGAACTTATTTTTAGTACTTTTAAGTATTATATTTTATGCAAGCAGTCTTTACATTATATGGTTGGCAAGTAAGTAGTTATGAACCCATACAGCAGGGTTTAATAAATAGTACTTACTCTATTCAAACAAGCAATGGCAACTTTATATTACAATCCATTAACCATCGTATTTTCAAAAGTCCTTCCGCTATTGATGACAATACCAATGCTATTTCAAAGTACTTGCAAAAAAATAATCCAAATTATTTATTCACCCATTTAGTACCTACATTAAATGGCAACACTTTGGTGAACTGGGAAGGTGCTTATTATAGAGCCTTTCATAAAATAGAGGGTTATGCTTTAAGTGTTTTAGAAAATGAAAACCAAGTGGAAGAGGCTGCTCAACAATTTGCGGGCTTTACTTCGACACTTAAAAACTTTAATGTTGCTCAATTAAAAGATACCCTTCCCGATTTTCATAACTTAGATTTAAGATACCATCAATTTTCAGAAGCCATTATAAAAGGCAATGCCCAAAGAATTACCGATACCCAAGACGCCATTTCATTTTTAGCCTCCCATAAAAAATATGTAGATATATATAATCATTTTATTGAGCATGCTGAAGTGAAAAAACGCGTTACCCATCACGATACTAAAATTAGCAATGTATTATTTCAAAAAAAGGAAGGCATAGAAAAAGCCATTTGTGTCATTGATTTAGATACCGTAATGGCTGGTTATTTTATAAGTGATGTAGGAGATATTTGCCGCACTTGTTTATGCGCCGTTTCTGAAGAAGAAAAAGATTTAAATAAAGTAGTAGTAGACCCCGCTAAATGGAAGTCTCTAGAAAAAGGGTATTTGCATTTTATGCAAGATGAATTATCCGATTTTGAAAGGGACCATTTTTTTTATGCAGGACAATTTATGATATACATGCAAGCGCTTAGGTTTTTAAGCGACCATTTAAACAATGATATATACTATGGCGCCAAGTATGAAGGCCAAAACCTAGTGCGCACGCTGAATCAAATACGATTGTTAGAACAGTACAATAAACTGAATTAAAAAAGCTCTATTTAATTATCTCTGTAGTTTAAAGCAGGAGGGCGGTCACCCAATAATGCCTGGTATTTATAATCTCCTTTTTGCTTAATAAATTCTTCTTTTGCTTTTTGAATGGTAGCAGGTTGCGTATAAAAATCAATCGCCGTCATAGCCATTACTTTTGCTGCATTAATCATTCCTTTTGCAGCAATTTCTGTGGTACCACAAGAAACTGCCTGCCAACTATGTGCGGGAGTGCCAGGCACCCAAGTAGCCGTACTTAAACCCACAGTAGGAATAGTATAACTCACATCACCCACATCGGTTGAACCTCCACCAGCACTAAATTCAATTTTCATTGGAAAAACTTTCTGCGCATCTTCAATAGGAGGGATAGTTCCTAAAAAACTTTTCTGTAAATTTTTTGCAAATTCTTTTTCAGCTTCTGTATAAGGAATTCCTCCAATGGCTTCTAAATTCAATTGCATCACATCGGCCAAGGTTTTATTCAATAATAAATCGTGCGTACCGTCAATGACTTCATATTTCATACTTGTACCTGTACCCATGGCAGCGCCTTCTGCAGCCTTGGTGACTCTATTAAAAATTTCTACTACTTTATCTCTTTTAGGATGTCTTACATAATAAAAAACTTCTGCAAAATCAGGCACTACATTGGGCGCCTTACCACCATTCGTAATCACATAATGTATTCTTGTTTCTTGTGGAATATGTTCACGCATCATGTTTACCATATTGTCCATGGCTTCCACTGCATCTAATGCAGAACGGCCTTGCTCTGGCTGTGCTGCAGCATGCGCAGAAATACCATAAAATCTAAACTTAGCCGACTTATAGGCTAAAGCACTTTTCATAGTCACTTCATTTTTATTACCTGGATGCCAATGAATAGCAACATCAACATCATCCATCACGCCCGATCTTACTAAATATACTTTACCGCCTCCGCCTTCTTCAGCAGGGCTTCCATAAACACGAATGGTACCTTTTATTTTTCCTGACTCAATTAATTTTTTTATAGCAATGCCTGCTGAAACAGAAGCTGTTCCAAAAATATCATGGCCACAACCATGTCCTGCATTTTTATTTGCGATAATAGCTTTCTGCGGATTGCCTCCTTCTTGAGCTAATCCTGGAAGTGCATCGTACTCTGCTAAAATTCCTATGATAGGTTTACCTGAACCATAAGAAGCCATAAAAGCAGTGGGCATGCCACCTACACCTGTAGTAACTTTAAATCCTGCTTCTTGTAAATGTTGCACATGTAAGGCAGCACTTTTAGATTCTTTAAAACCTACTTCTGCATATTCCCATAACTGTCTAGTTGTTTTTTTATCTTGCTCGTAAGCATTATTCAAAATAGTTTTTACTTCTTCTTTAGCTTTTTGCACAGAAGGGTCTTGCGCATGCGCAGAAAAACAGAATAAGCAAATACCTAAAATAGATAGGAGGGAAGAAGGTCGGTTCATATTATTATATTTAATAAAACTAATTTGAATAGAGTAGGGTTAGATTGAAAAATATGTTTCTCCTTTAAAAAGATTATTTTAAAGATTAATAATCTTCATTGGTTGCAAAATCGTTTTTTCTGTTTTTCCATTTGCCTCTAGTGAAATCAGGTATTAATTGGACCTGTCCATTTTCAGCAATCGATTTTTCAGAAAGCGGTGTAATAGCGTACCAAGTGGCTAAGTCATATACATCTAATTGGAAAGGCACATTTCTTTTAATACACTCTACAAAGGCATTGTCTACAAAAAAGTCCATACCACCATGACCAGCACCCACGGCATCGGCTTCATATTTCTTCCATAAAGGGTGATCATGCTTCTTTAAGTAGGCCTCTGGGTTTTCCCATTGGTGTTCTTTGGGCGAAACGCCTTCTATATATATATGTCCCGCTGAGAATTCTCCAGAATGGAAATCCTGCCATAAACCCTGCACCCCTTGAACCCTGAACCCTAAATTATAAGGACGAGGAGAATTGGTGTCGTGGGTAAGTAACATGGTCTCTCCATTCGCTGTCTGTAAGGTAGTCGTAACTACATCTCCCAACTTAAATTCTAATTTCGCATTAGGGTGATTCTCACCACCTTTGGGGTGCTCAACTATATATTTATGTAAACCTCTTGACTTCGTAGCTACCGATGATAACCTAGTTAAAAGGTTGCCTCTATTAATATCCGACATCATAGCTATAGGGCCTAGTCCATGGGTTGGGTAGAGCTCGCCATTCCTATATAAGGAGTGGTTAGTGCGCCAAGCAGCCTCACTGAAGCCTTTACCTGCTCCAAACTCAACACCAGAAGCACTATCAGCGGAATTAGGGCTATTAAATTTTACCCCTCTTAAATCATGTTCATAGCCACCTTGTAAATGTAATAATTCACCAAATAGGCCTTTTTTAACCATATTATATACAGCAAGTACATCTCTACGGTAACATACATTCTCTAGGCACATTACTGGAATGCCTGCCTTTTCACTAGCATTTACTATATCCCAGCAATCGGATAGCTTAAGCGCTCCACAAACCTCTACACCTGGAATAACCCCATTTTTAATAGCTTCTAAAGCCTGTGGAATATGCCATTCCCAGGGTGTAGCAATGATAACTCCATCAATATCATGTCTTTGTAAAAGGTTTGTATAGTCTTCATTGCCATTTTTGAACTCTACGGCAGCAGGTCTGCCCGCTTCTTTAAGTATCTTTTGGGCATCGGCCAGCATTCTAGGGTCTGGATCGGCAAAAGATACAATAATGGTGTCTTTACGTTGGCAAAGCATCTCTAAATGACTTTGACCCCTGAAACCAGTTCCTATAATGCCTATGCGTACTTTGTCTTTTTTAGCACTTGCTTGAGCCTGTATAAACTGAGGAGAAAGGCCCAAAGCAATAGAGGATAATCCTGCATTTTGTACAAACTTTCTACGACTTAAATTCTTTGCCATTGTATTTAAAATTAGATTTTGGATTGATATACAAAATACAAATTTATGCTGAATATATACTCGAATTTATTACTTGTATATTGATAGTATCTTGCTTCTAGGTTAGCGATAAACATGCTATATCCCTTATATCATATCTTATAACAAGAGCATATCTTAAGCATATATTACTATATCCAATACTATTGATTTACAGCTGATTGAATCATTTTAACCTATTATTTGTGCTTATAATTAACATTATGTTAAATAGACTATTAGAAGTAAACCCCCGATTGCTCGAGGGTCACTATATGCGTTTTTAAGTAGTTCTTAAATGAACATCATTTAGGCTACTAAGATCCTACTGATACTTGTCGTGTAATTTATCGTAGATATTGAATTTAGCGTCGAATTCGTCAGAAGCTTTTTGATCCTTGCCTCTAGTTTTATCTCTTTTATAAGCGTACAATGTGGCTAAGAAATCTACCGATCTTGCAGCTACATTCTTTTCGCCTCTTTCTAATTTCTCCTTGTCTTTAATAACATTATAGGCTTTATCAATCCACTCAATGGCTGCATCCACTTTTTCTTTTATGGGCGCATCAAGGCTAGTATTTATTTTTCTTACAGAATCTAATTGTGCTTTGTAAAAAGCATCAAAAGCCGCTTTCTTTTTAGGGTCCTTAGGTGCCGCTGGCTTATTGGTGTTAATAGTTTGTAAGGCCTTAATATTATCAGATACTTTCTCATCTAATACAGTGAATTGATTATAGTAGCTAATACCTGCGTTAAAAGCAGCTGCAAAATTCTTATTATTCATTGTATATGCCTTCTTGTATGCTTCAGCAGCTTTGGCTATGTATTTATCTGAATTTTCTTGACTAACACCTTCTGTACTCTTACCAGACATAAACATATCACCAAACATCTGACACTCTAATTCTGATATTGAACCACCTGCCACTAATTTATCAAACATGGCCACTTTCTCTTCAATACTTAAGTTCTTGTCTATGTAGTCTGTGCCATACTCTACCCAGCTTTCTTTTGGATAAGCCGCAGCCGACATAGCTAAATAAGTATCAAATTGTGCTTTGTCTTTCTTATTTGTTAATTGAATTAATAAGTATCTGTATACATCTACTAATTCTGGAGTAACCACTTTATTGTCTGCTAGTTTTTTATAATAAAAAATAGTTTCATCTAAATTACCTGCGTTTTGATTTGAATAGCCTGCATATATAATAGCCGTGGTATCAAATTTTTGTTTAGAAGAAGCCCAACCTTGCGCAAATATGATATCAGAATATTTTACTGCATTGATAAAATGGGCAGCTGCACCCTTCCAGCTTTTTACATTAAAGCTATCTACCCCACCTTTAAAACTTCTAATATACACATCAAAGAAAGGCTCTTGACCATTGTCTTTGGCTAATTGTAAACTAGCATCGGCCTTGATATACTCATCTAATGCTGTTTTTACTTCATTATAAGCATTTGGATTTTTAGCAGCATCCTTGTGGTAAGCACTATATATTTTAGACTTCCAATAATAAGCGGCTGCTGTTCCTGCTAAGCTTGCTTTTTTAGTGATTATTTTATCGTAATCGGCTTTTGCATCGTCCACTTTACCAATTAGAAGATTTGTTTTTACTTTTTCAAAATCTTGTGCATGCAAAGTTTGCATAGCTACCAAAATTGTTAAAACGCCCATTAATTTTTTCATAGATCTATTTTTATTATGAATTATTGCCTGCTAAAGTTATAGTTAAAATTTTATTTATTCTAGCTATTTGTGTTGATTGGTTGTCTGTTTTAATTACGATTCAATTATTCTACTACTGGTGTTTCAGGATTATCTGTTGCCTCAGTGGTTTCAGTATTTTCAGCTCCATCAGCACTTGCTGTTGGCGCTGCACCCTCTTCCATATCTGCAGCCGATTCGTCTTGTTCTTCAATCTTAGAAGTGGCAGCAATTTCATCGCCTTCATCTAATCTAATTAAAGTAACTCCTTGAGTGGCACGTCCCGCTTCACGAATATCAGAAATTTTAGTTCTAATAGTAACACCCGACTTACAAGTAATAATTAAATCTTCTTTTTCTAGTACATCCATTAAGCCCACTAGACTACCTGTTTTCTCTGTAACATTTATAGTTTTAACGCCCTTACCACCACGGTTGGTAATTCTATATTCTTCAATGGCTGTTCTCTTTCCAAAACCTTGTTGGCTTACTACAAGTATGGTACGCTCTTTATCATCTTTATGCACACAAACTAAACCTACCACTTCGTCATTTTCATTGTCCACTTCAATACCCGCAACCCCTATCGCACCTCTACCTGTTGGACGCACTTTTTCTTCTGGGAAACGAATGGCTCTACCCGATTTCACCGCCATCATCACTTCATTATTACCATCGGTTAAACGTGCTGCTAATAATTCATCGCCTTCATTAATAGTAATGGCATTTACACCACTTACTCTTGGGCGACTGAAATCTTCTAGACATGTTTTCTTAATAATACCACGCTTAGTACAAAGAATGATGAAATGATTTTGTACATATTCTTTATCATCCAACTTACGCACTTCAATGATAGCTTTTACTTTATCATCCGGTGGTATTTGAATTAAGTTTTGTACTGCTCTACCCTTACTTGTTTTTTCACCTTCTGGAATTTCATATACACGCAACCAGAAACATCTTCCTTTTTCAGTGAAAAACAACATGGTATCATGTGTAGATGCTATAAACAAATGCTCTACAAAATCTTCGTCTCTTGTTTTAGTACCCATTGCACCGCGTCCACCTCTTTTTTGTTGACGGTATTCAGACACTGCAGTTCTTTTAATA
>CANCRC010000040.1 GCA_947380435.1 Chitinophagaceae bacterium | reverse complement strand
AAAACCGATGATATTAACGGTAAAACAATAACAAATTACGTTAAATTCCAATGTGTTCAGGACCGTACAACCATGCCTGACCGCTTCAACCTAGGAGACACCGTAAAAGTACTCTTTAATATAAAGGGGTCTAAGTGGAATAAAGAAGGTAAGGACAACTATATCACCAATTTAGACGCATGGCGTATGGAAGCAGTGGCTTTAGGAGGCAGTACAGCCCCTACTGAAACCAGCACTTACTTTGACATACCAGCCAACGAGTCTGGCGACGATTTGCCTTTCTAAGCGCATTATTATGGCAATATAGTAGACTAAACCCTTCAGACTAAGTACCTGCTTATCTGTTATAACTTATTCAGCATTTTTTTAGGATAAAAACCTAACCCATGCAAACCAAAATACAAGTTCGTCTTACCCCTTCGGAAGCAGCCCATGGCCCCAGCATTGTAAAGGCCATTTCTCAAATTACTGGCGAGGCTGAAAGCTCGATTACAGGCTATCAAATTCTTAAAAAATCGGTGGATGCCAGAAGTAGGCAACAAATTTGGGTGAACCTAAGCCTAATTACTTTCATAAAGGAACCAATTTCCCAGCGCTTTATCGAGCCCCTTCTCTTCCCCACACTCCCATCTAATGCCAAAGAGGTGATTATTATTGGTGCAGGACCGGCCGGATTATTTGCAGCCCTTGAATGTATTCAACTAGGATTAAGACCTATTATCATAGAGAGAGGTAAAGATGTAAGAGCAAGAAGACGCGATTTAGCTAGTTTAAATAAAGAAGGCATCGTTAACCCGGAAAGTAATTATTGTTTTGGTGAAGGAGGTGCAGGCACTTATAGCGATGGTAAATTATATACAAGAAGTAATAAAAGAGGAAGCATTGATAAAATATTGAGACTGTTTTACCAGTTTGGTGCCGATGAAAATATTTTATACGAAGCGCATCCGCATATTGGAACCAATAAACTACCCCATATTATTACTGCCATGCGTGAACAAATTGAAGCCAGTGGTGGTAAAGTTTTATTTGAAAAAAAATTAGTTGACTTTGTCATTGAAAAAGATTCCATTCAAGAAATTATTACAGCCGATGGAGACCACTTGAAGGCTGCTGCCTATATTTTAGCTACCGGCCATTCTGCACGAGATATATTTACTTTATTATTTGAAAAAAATATTAGCATTGAAGCCAAGCCTTTTGCTTTAGGCGTAAGAGTGGAACATCCTCAAGCTATTATTGATTCTATTCAATACCATTGTTTAACGCGGGACCCTAACTTGGCTCCAGCCTCTTATAGCTTAGTGGAACAAGTAAGTGAAAGAGGGGTATTTAGTTTTTGTATGTGTCCAGGTGGTATTATTGCACCCGCCGCCACTGCCCCCGGAGAAATTGTGGTGAATGGATGGAGCCCTAGTAAAAGAGATAACCCTTATGCCAATAGTGGTATGGTGGTTCAGGTAGATGTTTCTGCTGCTGCCCATTTTTTAAAGAAAAATAAAAGCGAATTACCCCAGAACCATCCCCTATTATTATTAGCCTTTCAAAAAGAAGTGGAGCAAGCCGCTTTTAAATTAGGAGGCGGATTACAAGTAGCCCCTGCTGCAAGACTAATTGATTTTTGTTCTAATAAAATTTCTGCGAATTTACCAGATGCCAGTTATTTACCAGGATTACAGTCGGCGCCATTGAACGAAGTACTTCCTCCATTTGTGCACCGTACTTTACAAGAAGGTTTTAAAGTCTTTGGAAAAAAGATGAAAGGTTATTATACTAACGATGCTATTGTGGTGGCCACTGAAAGCAGGACTTCTTCGCCCGTGCGTATTCCAAGAGATGCCGATGCTTTAAATCATCCTCAAATTAAAAACCTTTACCCTTGTGCGGAAGGCGCAGGCTATGCAGGTGGCATTGTAAGCGCTGCAATGGATGGACAAAAGCTTGCTCAACAAATAGCTTCTATATTATAGTGTAGTATTATAATTAAACTTGAGTTTCAATTAGCGCAATACTAATTCTCTGGCTTTTCTTTCTTACTTAATAATAATTCATCTTGAATTAAATGATTCAGTTTAAATGATTTTAATTCAGAAGAAAGATTTGGTGAAATTTCACGCGTTGCAATAATTGGCTTACCCGCATTCACCCAAGCAGTGTACCAAAAATCGGCAATCATATTGGCAGAAGCAATTAATTGAGCATTCACTGTAGGCCCTAAACCATTGGCATAGGCTTCTGCAAATTCTTTGGTATATACTTTTGTTTCACGACCATAACGCATTTGCGTTTTATATTTAGTTTCAGGTTTAAACTGAATAGAAACTTCTTTTTCTATGGCTAACATTTCAGGCACTAATGCAGCTGCCTTTCTTATATCTATCCAAATAGCCTCATTAGGGTTCTTAATATAAGTAGCTTTATGTGCATTGTATAATTGATATTGGTCAATTCTTAATTCAGGTACAAAGGACTCCCATAAACTATGCAAACCTTTTTGTCCAGAAAGTTGACCATCATAATTAATAGAAGTATGCAAAGGCACATGGGCATCACCTATATAATGTCCTAAATCGGCAGCATAAAATAAAATACTGTCTTTGTTTTTTGAACGAAAAGCAGCAGTTAATTTTTCTAATTGATTTACAATTACATAAGGCACATAACCATATTTTAATAAAGTATCTTCAGAATATTTTTTAACTGCAGTAGCCCAATCAAGTGGCATATTATTAGCTGCATTCGGACCATAGGCTTCTAAGTCAACAAAATGTTTAGTGGCTTCTGTTTTATCGGTGTTTCTTCTTACATCAGGTCTTGTAGCATTAGAAACTAAATTATTCATTTCTTTATGCATAAAAGATTGTAAAGGTTCTGGCAAACTATAAATAGCAATTTGATGAATAGTGCGGTGCACTAAAAAGCCCCAACTACTTAGACCAATTGCAAAAATAAAAGCAAGGCTAATAAAAACTCTTTTCTTGATTAACATATATGCTAGGTTTAGAGCGAAGATACTCAAAACTTTTCCCACTCTTCCCGTTAATTTTCATAGTAATTAGTCAAAATTTCCACTCTTCCTAATTTAAAAAGAAGATATGTGAATTAGGTTTTATATTTGAGCTATAAATTCTACTTATGGATGCCCTATTAAGCTTACAAAATTTGAAAAAATATTATGCTACACAAAAAGCGGTAGATGATATTAGCTTTGATATTGAGAGAGGAAGTATTTTTGGATTGCTGGGCCCCAATGGTGCAGGTAAAACCACTTTACTGCGTATGATAACGGGTATATTTTATCCGGACAGTGGTAATATATTATTAGACGGCGTCCCTTTTAATCCCATGGTGGATATTGAAAAAATTGGATACATGCCAGAAGAAAGAGGCATGTATAAGAAAATGAAAATTGGAGAACAAGCATTGTACCTAGCGCAGTTAAAAGGAATGTCTAAGGCGGAGGCTACTGAAAAAATAAAATACTGGTTTAAGAAATTTGAGATGGAAAGCTGGTGGAATAAAAAGGTGGAGGATTTAAGTAAAGGAATGAGTCAGAAATTACAATTTGTCATTACCGTTTTACATGAACCTAAATTAATTATTTTAGACGAGCCTTTTAGTGGCCTTGACCCTTTAAATGCCAATTTAATTAAGGATGAAATTTATGCATTAGCTAAAAAAGGTTCTACCATTATATTTAGTACCCACCGTATGGAACAAGTGGAAGAAATTTGCGATCATATTGTACTAGTGAACTTGGGAAAGAAAATATTAGATGGCTCTGTGGCAGGCATTAAGCAACAGTTTAAGGAGAATAATTTTTCTATTGAAATTAAAGCAGGAGCTGGCTTAAGTAGCAATAGTATTTTTACCATTATTAGTGAGGCCGCCTCTAAGTATTTAATAAAAATTAATGAAGGCCATTCGGTTAACAATGTACTTCAACATATTATTGAGCAAAAAATTGAATTAATTGGTTTTAATGAAGTACTTCCTTCTTTGAATGAAATATTTATAAAATTAGTAGAAGGTACGCATGCAGGTGCACGTGCCTTTCAAAAAATTTAAAAAAAATTATAATGAATAAAACTTGGTTAATAATACAAAGAGAATATACAAGTAGGGTAAAAAATAAACGTTTTTTAATGCTTACTTTTTTAATGCCCTTGTTAATAGTGGGCTTAATTGCCGCCTCCGCCTACTTCTCAGTAACAGGGGTGGAATATAGAAAAATAGCAGTAATAGACCCGAATGGCTATATCAAAACCTCTTTAAAAAATACCAATCAAATTAGCTTTAGCTTTCCTGAAAAAGTAGATACCTCTAACTATGTTGAAAAAGGTTATACCGATATTTTAATTTTACCTCAATTTGAAAAAGGTACTAAGTCCGATTATATTTTAAGATCTAAAAAATCGATGGGTTTAATGTTACAAGAAAGTATTAGTAACAGAATTAATAGCGCCATTGAAGATCAAATGTTACAAGATGCCGGTATTCAACAAAATATTTTAGATTCTATTCATAAAGCATCACAAGTAGCAGAATTAAAAGCCTACGAGGATAAAGGAAGTTCTAGCAAAGAAAGTAATGCAGGCCTAGCCATGGGTATTGGCTATGCGAGTGGTTTGCTTATATATATGACCATGTTTATTTATGGTGCCATGGTAATGCGTGGAGTAATGGAAGAAAAAACCAACCGTATTGCAGAAGTAATTATAAGTAGTGTGAAGCCTTTTGAATTAATGATGGGTAAAATTATTGGTATTGGTGCTGTGGGCTTGACTCAGTTTTTATTATGGATTGTTTTAATAATTAGTTTAACCAGTGTGGCCATGGGCTTTCTGCCTGCCGATATTCAACATCAGGTAAGTACTTTACAACAAAGCAATGGACAAATGGCAGGTGGTATGATGCAAGCCAGTGAGTCGGCTATGAAAATATATAATTTTCAACATACAATTTCAACGGCTAACTGGCCATTAATTATTGGTTGCTTTATATTTTATTTTGTAGGGGGTTATTTATTTTATGCAGCTTTATTTGCAGCAGTGGGTAGTACCGTCAACGAAGACCCGCAAGATGCACAAAGTTTAATGTTCCCTATTACCATGCCGCTAATTTTTTCTTATATCATTACTAATATGGTTACCCAGAACCCCAATACACCTATTGCTTTTTGGGCAAGTATTATTCCCTTTAGTTCGCCCATGGTAATGATGGCCCGTGTGGCTTATGGTGTTCCTAGTGCCGTAAGTTATTGGGAATTAGCGCTAAGTATGTTATGCCTTGTTGCAGGATTTATATTTACTACTTGGTTAAGTGGTCGTATTTACCGTACAGGCATATTACTGTATGGTAAGAAAGTAACATGGAAAATAATGTTTAAGTGGGCATTCAAAAAAGCCTAAGACTTATTTTATATTTCGCCTACAGCGCAATTCTTATGTTCACTCCTGCCCTTGTATTGGTAATAGGTGGTGAAGAAGAAATATAAGGAGTGGCCTTTCTTCTATCATAGAAGAATTTTAAATTAATTTTTGAATTTAATACATAGTCAATAGAAGGTTGTATGGTGACTTCTCTTTGCCCACCTGTTCCATAAGCATTGGATTGATCTAGTCTACTATTACTATTAAACATATCACGGGTGGAGAGGTCTAATCGGAAGGTTAAGTCATTACTTAATTTATTACTGTTTAAACCAGGAATAGTGAATGGAAGTTTCACACCTTTTTTACGATAAGCCGTTCCAAATACCCATTCTGTACTATTGTTTTCACTTAATTGATAATCCACTAAGCTTAATGATAAAATTCTGCTCTTCTTATATTCAAAACGAAGCGACCATTGCGTAACCGTTGTTAAATTCAATCCCAACAATGGTTCCATTCTTTCACTAATAGTAATATTAGGTACTAAGAAATAAGGAACATAGTTACCGCTAATGGTATCTTTAAAAGAAGGCGCCCCTCTTCTATAAATATCGGTATATAGTAATGAACTTGTAAAACTATTCATGGATAAATTACTATTGTACCCATGGGTTAAAGTAATATTGGTAAATAATTCAGATAAAATAGGAAGCTTAGATAATCCATTGTATAATATTGTCCAGTTGGGTTTAGGCAACATACCACTAAATGGATTAGAACGAATACTTGAATTATTTTGATTTAATAAACTTACTTTTTTAGGATCTTGCCCTGTATAAGCTGCAATGAATGCTGGTATTAAAACATCTTGCGCATATTTACCATAGCCTGCCGCATAACCTTCTTTTGTTAAAGCACTGTTTCCAATAGCAGGATCGCTCCAATAAGCATTATTCGCAGCAACGCGTTTTGAAATATCGGTTCTATAACTTTCAAAGGCTTTAAACTGAGAGGAAATAATATTCGGGTCGTGCACATCAAAGAAAGTATTCAAGGCAATATAACTAATATTAAAACCACCAGCAGAGAGTGGATTGGCATGTACTTTATTATCGTACTTCGGATTCAATACATCTGCATAGCTATTGGTATCCTTAAATAATTCGGTATACTCTTTGGTAAAAGTTTTATTAAAATTTAAATCTATAATTAAAGTTTTAACAGGTTCTAACATTATCCTTCCGGTTATCCTCTGTTCAAAGCCTTGTCTAAATATCATATTAAATTGAGGGCTTCTTGTAAACTTATTGTCCTTCTCTTGTTTATTTAACCAAGCACTATCGGGTTGTCTACCAAAAGTATAATCCAATCCAGGAGCAAGTCCACTAAAATCATTATTTAAATACTGCACCCCACTTAAATAACCCGGTAGCCTACTATTATAATTTTCTGCATAATCAAAATTGGCTGTTTGAAGCATGGTAAAAAACTTAGCAATAGGTTTTAAACCTTCTGGCACATTTACTGTTTCATTAGCCTTCAATACTCTTTGTGCTACACGCTCTAATCTTCTTGCCTCTTTCCATTTTTTCAAGGTAGAATCACGCTGCTTGCCCGTTTTACCTGCCAAGGCTTCTTCTTTCGTCATTAATATTTTAGAAGAGAGCGGATTGGTTTCAGGCCTTGCACCCGTCGATCTTTGATCAGATAGTAATGCTTTTAAATATTTCGATTTTCTATAAAAGCTAGCAAAATTAAACTGTGCATTAATTTGTTGAGAGAAAGTATTTTCAATTGTATTGCCTAAGGCTTCGGCTAGTCTGCTTGCACCAATCCAATTATAATTCGTGGAAACATTGTAACTAGATAATATCCAATCGGTCAAAGGAAATTTAGAAGTTGGAATATCATAACGCATCGAAACTCTTTGATTATACAAAGTGTTTCTTCCTGCACGAAGCAACATTCTTGTTAAGGAATCTTTTTTCTCCTGTGTATCTAATTTTCCATTCGGTTCGTCAATTCTTGAATTCACATTCACCGTTGCATCTAAGTTTAAGGACCTAGTTAATGGCCAACGCATATTAAATAGGCGATTCATGGTAAAATATTTATCAAAAGTGGTTTCTGCTTTATCAATAGACCCATCTGAACCCACTATTCTTGGCGTAAACTCTCCATACTGTCTATCCAAGGCAGTTCTATAACTAATTAAACTAGGCGCAGGTGTTAGGTTTATATCTCGCACCCATGCAAACCATGGAGAAGCATTTTTCAAAACTTTCTTAAACGGTTCAATACTCTTCGCTCTATTATTAAAGGTATATCCAATGGCGCCTCTTTGTTTAGTCAATTGATTTAACTCCACCAAGGGGCTAGTTTGTTGCAGTTGAGAATAAGAATAACTAAAATCAAAATTACTTATGCTTAGCATATTTGATTTCTTACCCGGCATGACACGCACATTGGTAAAATTAATAGTCTTAATAGTAGTTTGATCAACTGAAGCTGCCACAATAGAGTCTCTTTTAAAGACATCCTTTGTATTTTTTACTTTATCTGTATACAATACATCTTTATCAAATGGATCAAACATTGGATTTTCAGTAGTTCTATTAATACTTGCAAATACAGGTAAAGAAATTTTAACCTGCTTAGGTAATAATTTTCCTGCATCTATATTGGATGCAATATCAAATTGAGTGAGTCCTGTTTTAGAACGCTCATTCATTTTTTGTTCTACTGAACCAAAACCTGCTGTTCGCTTATTCACCGATACCGATATAGTTCCTAAATCGGCCATGATTAAATCCATTCTACCCAATGCAGCCCAGGCCCCTTTTTCATCTAATTCAGATAATCTTAATTCATTGATCCAAACTTCAGCATCTACTGCACTTGTAGACTTCGTATTTTCAATGGCAATTAATATGCCTCTTACCTCTCCTAAATTGGGTGTACCCTTTACAGAATAACGCTGTCTTCCAAAATCTTTCCCATACAAAGAACCAGCGCCTAATATTGAACTATTATCTCTTTCCATTTTTAGCGCAATCAAATCATTCAAACTTAAATTCAATTCATTGTCGGCAGGCCATACTGAATCGGCTACTACTTTCCCATTTAATTCACCCTTGGTAATACGAAGTGGTATGCGTACCTCATAAAAGTTATTTTGAAAATCTTGTCCAATACGAATAACTGCTGTTAAATCGCCGTCGTTTATTTTATTTACACTATTAAGTATGTTTTCCGCATGCAAAAACATAGAGAGTTTTCCATAACGTCTTATATCTACATTCATGGTTTTAAATACACCTCTTGGAGAGGCACCAGCCCTGCCCGCTGGCTTTAAACCTTTTAATTGTAAGGAAAGCGCTTGTTCATTTTGAAGTAAGTTCACCCCATTATTACTTAATAATTGAACACGCTCAATGCCTGGAGGAATAATATAGTTCACAGGTACTCTACTACTATTCTCTTCCACACTTACCGCCAATGTATTTAATCCAGTAAGATCGGTTAAGGGTGTGTATTGTTCACTGTAGTCAACCACATTGGCATACTGCCTCCACTGATTACGTACTAAATCTAATTTTGCAAAACGAAGTGTGATAGAATCTTCAAAACCCGTTAAATACATTCTCAAAAAACGAATCGACTTAAAATCTCTAATACCGCCCACTGTACTTGAATAAGATTTAATAGGCACCCTAAATAAATACCAATTTTCTGAACTTGGTGTACCATCTGCTAGTGTTACATTCACCGTTTTGGTATCTGTTACATATCTTGCTGCTCCAATACGTCCTTTATCAAGTGGAATCTCATATTCAAAATAAGCTTCCGTTTCATTTAAGGTATTGTCTCTGTTTAAGTCTTCATTATCGGGAAGTAAAGTAGCTGCACTACTAAACTCACTGCTTCCTGCTAAAGAGGAATTCCCTTGTGGGTTATTAAAATATTTATACCTACCTAAAATATCTACTTTGTTAGCATCGTATTTTGTGTCTCTATACCATACATAGTTATCCGCACTAGGGTCAGCAAAGAATTGCTTACCTATTTCTGTCGCCGTTGTTAAATTATATTTTGCAATTACATCTGCTCTTTGTCTTATCTCCAAACTATCTGTAAGTCCATCTAATCCAACATCCTGGTATTTTCTATCTTCTGCATTATTACTAAATGCATTGGTTACTTGAATCGGATTAGTAGGCACTCTACCCCAAGTAGAACTATCTACGCTTGCAGGAATAGTGGGTGTGGGCATTCCATTTTCATAGAAGCGTCTTCCATCACGCAATATATCTTCACTTACATTTCCTAAATTCAAAATTAATTTACCACTGGTGGCAGGCGATTTTATAAAAGGGTCTTGTACCCAAAATTCGACATACTCAATAATGCTGGTTTCAAAATCGGTTTGGTCTAATGCACGCATAATACCGCCCCATTTTCTGGAAGCCGATTCTTTATTAAACTTACCTGGTCTTGCCCCATCTAATTCACTACCCTCGTAATTGTAGTTATAAGGGCCTCTATCTCTTGGATAATAACTTAAATCAAATGTAGGCAACTGCACATCGGTAATATTGGTGGTCTTATTAGGAAATAATTCATTGGTAAATACTTGACGCACTCTTGGGTCACTTAATAATTTAAGACTACCGCTTAAAGGATTATTAGCACTATTTTTATCTTGCAATGTTGGCTCAATAGTATACCAAGCAATTCTAGCTCTGTTTTTATTATAGTCAATATTGTCCGATAAATTACCTTCTTTAAACCTATCCATTGGGGTGGAAGCTAAGGCCCAAGCAGTAAAAGGAAAACGTAAATCGATATTCGTTCTTGTCGATTCAAAATCGTCTAAGTATACTACACCGCTGCCTGCTTTACCAATTTGTTGTGCATGACCCGGTTGTAAATAAGCTGCTTCTCCGTAAGCGGTGATAGAAGACTTTGCCTTGGTTTGATAAAAAGGCAATCGATCTAAGGCTCTTGTTAAACCAGGTAGCTCTGCCTTATAATTAAAATCAAATCCATACATGGAGTTTTTAATAGGATCAGATCCAAAATTAGTTTTCGTAAAAAACGGACGCTCACTTAATCTTGAACTTGAAACACCAAAGTTGAAATTTTTACTTTGCATGTAATCTAAACGAAGGGCTCTAAATCCTCTTTCTTGAAATCCAAATCCTAAATTGTTTTCATAAGAAACATTCACAGGAATATTAGAACCTAAAATACCTGGATTAATAATTCTAACAGTACCAGAACCATAATCCACTAAATAATCTATGCCTTCTTTTAAAATTTGTCCGCCAGCTCTCACACTCACAGAACCTGGAGGCACATTGAATGCATTTAAACTAATTTCAGCGCCACCAGCACTTCCTTTCACCTGCCCTTCCATTACAAACCTATTTAAGTTGGTATAGGTTTGGGCCTCCGATTTTATTTTAGTGTATAATTCTTTGTATAAATATTTTTCTTTAACAGCGGCCATTTCAGCAGAAGAGAAAGCAAGTCTTTCTAAGTCTGCTCCAAAGGGTTCTAAATAAGGAAGTACAATACGACCCATTTTAGATAAAACTGTAAAACCTTCTACATAGTCAAACTGCCCATCGGGCTGTGGATCATTTCTATTATTTAATCTATCTAAACCTAAAACTTTAATAAGGGATAAACCTTTCACATTCGCATCTGAGTTAGGTAAATATCTTTTTAAACCACTCCCTGGCGATTCGTACATTAGGTTTAACTGAAAATCTTGTTGTTGAATAGCCCCGAATAAATCTAATGAATACACGTTTTTCATCATCAAATTCCAAATTGGCAAATCGGTTCTTTGTGTAGTGGCCTTTAATAATTTTAAATATAAAATTTGTTGAACCCCTTTATTTGGATCAAGCGCAATACCTTCTGAAAATTCTCCCACTTGATACACTTTACCATTATAGGTGTATTGATAAGCCACCCCCAAAACTTCATCGGGTTGCAATGGAATATTTAAAGATAAAAATCCAATTTGTGGATTGAAAAAATATTCATTCTCTGTTAACTTTCTTGCAAATGTGCGTTCATAATCTTCAGCCGATCTTAGTCCTGCAAAAGTTAATACTGAAGAAACCCCAGCAGGATTTCTTGATAAAGGATTATTAATTACTTTAGCATACAATTGGTTGGCGCCATTGTCTGGCAGCGTATCTCTTCTTGTAGCATCTTCCCATTCTTTTTTACCTGGGAAACGTTCTCCTAAATCTACCAAGCCCACTACATCTCTCGCATTGGTAGTTTGACCATTTCTATTGGTTACCCAAACTTCAATTCTTTTAATTTGTATTTGAGAATTAATAATGGGCAGGGTACTCATTGCCTTATTGTAGTTCTTTCTAAAATGTTGCGCTAATAAGAAGTGTCGGTTTTCTTCATAGTCGTCTAGCCTTTTTTGAAAACGCTGCGTGGTGGCACCTCCTTGCAAGTTCATTGATTGTCTCTGTGACTTTTGATTGGCAATAGCCGCCGTCACAAATAATTTTCCAAACTGTAATTGGGTTTTTACTCCAAATAAATTTTGTGTGCTAGGTATTAAAGTGCTTCTAGAAATATAATTAATATTCCCTGCTTCAACGCTTTTTACTATTTCATCCTTTTTCCCTTTATAACTTAATTTAATTTGGTTGTCAAAACCCAAATTAGATAAAGAGTTTAAGTTAATAGGAAATTTTAATTTATCGCCAATACTGGCGTTCATGCTAAAATTGGTATTCGCATCAAAATCAAAACCACCATTTTTTCTAGCACGCTCGGGTAAAGTAGGATTGTCTACCACCTGACCTTGATAACCCGCTTTAATATTAATTTCACCAACGGGTTTAATATCTATTTTTAAATCGGAACCTGTTTTTCCAAATAGTCTATCAAAATAACTATCGTATACTTTTGTTTTAGGCCTACTCATTTTACGATTCAATGTTCCCAGGGAATTTGCCCTTTGCATAAAGTAGGACTGCTCATCTTTGGCGGTTTTTAATTTCCAAAACTCATCAAAAGTTAATGTAGTAGGTACTCTTTGCGCCTTGCCTGCAATTAAATCGGCAACGGAATAGGTTTTAGTAGTAGGATCATAATCGACTCTGCGTTTTACTACGCTGGTATCCGATAAATCAAATGGGTTATTACTGGGTTGAGATAAAAAATCGCCTCTTCTATCTTTAATAGTATAATGCAAAGAATCTCTACCATACTTTAGTTTAACAGTGTCCTTAATTTTTTTACCAACAACTGTATCTTTAATGGGCAGTTTCAAAGCATTTGATTGCGCATACAATTCACCTCCCCAAAGAAGTAATAAGCCTGACAATAAAATTGTTTGGAAAAGTTTCAAAGAAAAAAAGTTGAGGTTTTAAATTAACAGTTTTTAAGTGCTGCCTTAATCAAAGATTCTAAACTCATTTCAGCACCCTCTGCTTGTATGGTTTTATCTACTGCTTTCTCCGCTACCGCTTTTTGAATGCCTAAAGAAACCAGCGCTTGCACTGCATCTTGATGAGGCGTGTTCTTATTGGTTAAAGCAAACCCACCATTCGGATTATTCGCCACATTCATTTTAGAAAGTTTATCTCTTAATTCAAGTACTAATCTTTCTGCCGATTTTTTTCCGATTCCTTTAATTTGCTCTAATTGTCTCGCTTCTCCTTGCACAATGGCTCTTACAATTTCATCGGGGCGCATACCAGATAGCATCATTCTAGCAGTACTTGCTCCTACTCCTGAAACACTAATTAATTGAAGAAATAATTCCTTCTCTTGTTGTTCATGAAAACCAAAAAGCACTTGTGCATTTTCAGTAATATGCAAGTAAGTATGTAGCATGCCTTTTTCCTTTTTGGAAATAGCTTCGTAGGTATGTAAACTAATATTTACTTCATATCCTACACCGCCCACATCAACGATAAGTTTGGCAGGGGTAACTTGAACAAATTGGCCTTGTAAAAATGCTATCATAATACGTTCAAAATTAACAAATAAGCAACGAAAAATGCCCATTTGAGCCAATTCTTAAGCAAAAATTCAGATATTTGTAAGCTAAACTAAATGATATTCCATGACGCCTACTTTGAGAGCTGCCATTACTGCTGTTGGAGGTTATGTTCCTGAAACTAAATTGACCAATTTCGACCTTGAAAAAATGGTAGATACCAATGATGAATGGATTAAATCTAGAACCGGCATTTCTGAAAGAAGAATTCTGCGTGAACCAGGCAAGGCAAGTTCTGATATGGGAACAGAAGCTATACTAGAGATTATTCGTAAAAAGAATCTAGATCCTTTAGAAATTGATTGTATTATTTGTGCAACAGTTACCCCCGATATGCCCTTTCCTTCAACCGCTAATTTAATAGGGGATAAAGTGGGTGCTAAAAATGCATTTGGTTTTGACCTTGGTGCTGCATGCAGCGGATTTTTATTTGCACTTAGTACTGGTGCAAGTTTTATTGAAACAGGCAGGTATAAAAAAATAATTGTAGTGGGGGTAGATAAAATGAGTTCCATTATTGACTATACCGATAGAACCACTTGTATTTTATTTGGTGATGGCGCCGGTGCCGTTTTATTAGAACCAAGTACCGATGGTTTAGGATTTCAAGATGCTATTTTAAAAAGCGATGGTAGTGGTGCAAAATATTTAAACCTAAAAGCAGGTGGTAGTTTAAAACCAGCCAGTATTGAAACGGTGATGGCGAAAGAACATTTTGCATTTCAAGATGGACAACCTGTATTTAAATTTGCAGTGAAAGGCATGGCCGATGTAAGTGCAGAGCTAATGGAAAAACATAAATTAACGGGAGATGATATTGCATGGCTAGTGCCACACCAGGCTAACTTGCGTATTATTGATGCCACTGCCAATAGAATGGGGCTTAGTATGGATAAAGTAATGATTAATATTCAAAAGTACGGAAACACAACAGCAGCAACCATTCCACTATGTTTATGGGATTGGGAAAAGCAACTAAACAAAGGCGACAATTTAATTTTGGCTGCTTTTGGCGGTGGTTTTACTTGGGGAGCTAGCTGGATAAAATGGGCTTATTAATGTATATTTAGAAAACTGATGTAAAAGATAAAATCAAAGACAAAATGAAAAACAAAAAGTTCAAAGGCATTAGCACTTTAACATTACATACAGCCAATAAAGAGAATAATAATTCTTCTCATACGACTCCTATTTACGCCACTTCTACTTTTACTTTTGATACAGCTGAAGAAGGCATGGAGCGTTTTGCAGGAACAGATAAAACAAAATTATATACAAGATGGGGCAACCCTACTTTTGCTGCAGCAGAACAAACTATAGAAGCATTAGAAGCGCATGGTTTAACGAATGAAAAAGGAGAACCCCTTCAATTAAAAGCATTACTACACTCAAGCGGCCAGGCTGCTATGAGTACTTTATTTTTAAGTAATTTAAGTGCAGGTGATACACTCATTTCACATTTTTCTTTATACGGAGGTACACAAGAATTAATGCAAAAAATTTTAACAGAAGCAGGTATAAAAACAATTTTAATTGATGTTAGAGATAGTGCATTATTAAAACAAACCATTGAGGCCAATAAGAATGTTAAGTTAATTCATTTGGAATCTCCCGCTAACCCTACCTTACAGTGTGTTGACATTGAAAATATTTGCAAAATTGCGCATGCACATGGTGTTAAAGTTTCTGTAGACAATACAGTGGCTACGCCTTATTTACAACAACCCTTTGCACTAGGAGCCGATTTTGTTTTTCATTCCGCTACTAAATTTTTAAACGGACATGGCTCTGCTTTAA
This sequence comes from Chitinophagaceae bacterium, assembly GCA_947380435.1. GTDB lineage: Bacteria > Bacteroidota > Bacteroidia > Chitinophagales > Chitinophagaceae > Sediminibacterium. The sequence goes on along the minus strand of CANCRC010000040.1, from coordinate 1,444 downwards.
ATGGAGTGTTGTTAGGAAAAGATTTAGAATTTATGAAAACCAAGGTTTGGAAATGGCATGTGTTATTAGGTGGCAATAGCAATGCATTTGATTCTTATTTATTAATACAAGGCATGAAAACTTTAGAAGTAAGAATGGAAAGGCATTGCAGCAACACTGCAAAAGTGGCTCAGTTTTTAGATAAGCATGAAGCTATTGAAAAAGTAAACTATACAGGGCTTACTTCACATCCCGACCATGCTATTGCTTCCAAACAAATGAAAGAACATGCACCTTTAATAAGTTTTGAATTAAAAGGGGGTATTGAAGCGGGTAAGAAATTTTTAGACGCCTTAGAAGTTTGTACACGCGCCGTTTCATTAGGTACAGTAGATACCTTGGTTTCTCACCCTGCAAGTATGACCCATTATGGCATACCAAGAGAAGAGAGAATTAAATATGGTATTACCGATGGTTTAATAAGAATGAGCGTAGGAATAGAAAACTACGAGGACTTAGAAGCCGATTTAGCACAAGCACTTTCTAAAATTTAATTCGATGGACATTATTATACGCCGCGCCGAAAAAAAAGACTGTGCTAGACTACTAGAACTTATTCAAGAACTAGCGGTGTATGAAAAAGCGCCAGATGAAGTTACGGTTACCCTATCTCATTTTGAAGAAAGCGGATTTGGCCCAAAGCCAGTCTGGTGGGCCTTTGTAGCGGAAGTAAGTGGCGTGGTAGTAGGTATGGCTTTATACTATGTGCGTTATTCTACTTGGAAAGGACAAAGAATGTATTTGGAAGATTTATTAGTCACAGAGGAAATGCGTGGTAAAAAAATTGGCAGCTTACTATTTGACGCTTTAATACAAGAAGCAAAGGATAAAAAATTTGTAGGTATGAACTGGCAGGTATTAGATTGGAATGAGCCTGCTATTAATTTTTATAAAAAGTACAATGCCAGTTTCGACCCAGAGTGGTTAAACTGCGCCATTAGTTTTAATCAAAAATAGTTCGCATCCATTCATTTCTTTTTTTACCAAAAGAAACAGAGAGTCCTATTTCAAAACCATTTTGTTTTAGTTTGGCACCCGATAAATCGTTGTTATAAATATCATAGCTTAAGCCAAAAGTATATTTATCCATCATAATAGAAACACTTGGAATAATGGCGTCATCTAATCGGTCAAAACATCCAATATAAATACGATTTATTTTTTCCATTTTATCTTTAAATTGAAAACTCCATAAACCTCCTACTACTATTTGATTTAACCCATTTTTATTTGAAAAACTAAGGTGGGTCATAAAAGTATTCCCATTTTCTAACCCCTTTTCATAATTAAAAAAGGCTGATGACTTCATCCCAGAGGCTGTATCCACATTAAGTACTAAAACTTTTGGCTTTGATAAAAAAGAAGCAGTAAGCCCTCCTTGTATAAAATTATTTTCTGTATGACG
>CANCRC010000039.1 GCA_947380435.1 Chitinophagaceae bacterium | reverse complement strand
ATTTTTTGACTTAATCTTTTATCTAAGCCACGTAATAATGCACCACCCCCTGTTAAGTATAAACCTCTACGGTAAATATCTGATGCAAGCTCTGGCGGCGTTGTTTCTAGGGCTTTTAAGATGGCCTCTTCAATTTTAAAAATACTCTTATCTAAGGCCTCGGCTACTTCTTGATAAGTAACCATAATTTGTTTAGGGATACCTGTTACTAAGTCACGACCGTTTACTGGCATATCATCGGGAGGATTATCTAAATCCTTTAAAGCAGCACCCACATGAATTTTAATTTGTTCTGCAGTACGCTCTCCAATTAATAAACTATGATAACGTCTTAATGCTTCCATGATATCAGCTGTAAATTCATCACCTGCAATACGAATACTTTGATCACAAACTATTCCTGCAAGTGCAATTACTGTAATACCTGTTGTACCACCTCCAATATCAATAATCATATTTCCTACTGGCTCTTCTACATCAATACCAATTCCTAATGCAGCTGCCATAGGCTCATGAATCATATATACTTCTTTAGCGCCTGCTTGTTCAGCACTATCACGTACCGCTCTTTTTTCTACTTCAGTAATGGAAGAAGGAATACAAATAACCATTCTCCAACTTGGAGGAAATAATGGCTTCTTTGGATAAATCATTTTCATCAACTCGCGAATCATTAATTCAGCAGCGTTAAAGTCGGCAATTACACCATCTTTTAAGGGGCGAACTGTTTTGATACTTTCGTGCGTTTTTTCATGCATCAATAAAGCTTTTTTACCCACGCCTAAAACTTCTTTCATATTATTCCTGTTTAAAGCAATAATAGAAGGTTCATTCACTACTACTTCATCGTTGTGAATAATAAGCGTGTTGGCTGTACCTAAGTCCATCGCTATTTCCTGCGTAAAAAAATTAAATAATCCCATTGTACTTCTTTATTTGAATAGTTCAAGTTGAATGAAGCAAAATTCATCTAAAATCCTTACAATACAAAGCTTTTTGCAAATGATTCGCAAAGTTTTTTTAACCTAAAATTTTATGCAAACTCGTAGCCAATATCTTTTCTAAAATACATGGCTTCGAATTGAATATGGGAGAGTGCTTTTTGTGCTTTTTGAACTGCATCTTGTAGGTCTGCGCCTTTACTAGTAACTGTTAATACACGGCCGCCTTTTGTAATGATTGCATTATCCTGAAACCCTGTACCAGCTTGAAATACAAGGCTGTCGGGTAATTGCTGTGCGGCTTCTATTCCAATTATGGGAAAGTTTTTTTGATAGGACCCAGGGTAGCCACCACTTACGGCCATCACTGTTGCAAAGGCCTCTTCATGGTATTGAATATTTACATCTTCTAAAGTGCCATTATCGGCAGCCGCTAGCAGACTTACTAAGTCGGTTTGCAAGCGAGGTAGAATTACCTCTGTTTCTGGGTCGCCTAAACGACAATTGTATTCAATCACATAGGGTTCCCCCTTGCAATTCATGAGTCCAAAGAACACAAAACCTTTATACACAAGGCCTTCCTGCAAAATACCCTTAATGGTGGGCTCCACAATTTGAGCATTTACTTTATCCATAAAAGCCATATCCATAAAGGGTACAGGGCTTACGCAACCCATTCCACCCGTGTTTAAACCTGTATCCCCTTCTCCAATTCTTTTATAGTCCTTGGCATGTCCAATGATTTGAAAATGGCTACCATCGGTTAATGCAAATACACTCACTTCAATACCTTCCAAGAACTGCTCTATCACTACCTTATCGCTAGCAGCGCCAAACTGTTTGTCCTGTAGCATTTCTTTATAACTAGTAAGTGCTTCTTGGTGTGTGCTGGCTATAATAACGCCTTTGCCAGCGGCTAAACCATCTGCTTTTAAAACAATGGGTAGGGCATGAGCGCTAATGTAGGCAAGGCCTTGCTCATAATTGTCAAGGGTGAATTCGGCATAACTAGCAGTTGGAATTTGATGTCTTTGCATAAAATGTTTACTGAAAGCCTTGCTGCCTTCCAACTGAGCGGCTTTGGCAGAAGGGCCAATCACATTAATATGCGCAGTGGCAGAATCGTCTGCAAAAAAATCATAAATCCCTTTTACAAGAGGTTCTTCGGGCCCCACCACAATCATTTCAATTTGATATTCTAAGGCTGCTTTTTTTAAGGCGTCAAAATCATTTATTTCAATGGGTAAGTTGGTGCCAAACTGAGCAGTACCAGGGTTTCCAGGGGCTATAAAAATTTCATCACACTGATGACTTTGGGACATTTTCCATGCCAAAGCATTTTCTCTTCCACCACTTCCAATGAGTAAAATATTCATAAATCAAGGTATTGCAGCACGAAAGTAAAATTTATTGCATGGATTTTATTAAATTGAGTCAATTAAATAAAACAATTACTTATGTCATCCACTACTCAGAAACATCCCAAAGGTTTATATGTTTTGTTTGCAACAGAAATGTGGGAGCGTTTTAACTATTATGGTATGCGCGCTATCTTGGTTTTGTTCTTAACCAAGGCCCTGTTATTTGACAAAGTTTTTGCCTCTCAAGTATATGGTAGTTATACAGGATTGGTTTATTTAACACCCCTTTTAGGAGGCTATATTGCAGATAGGTATTGGGGCAATAACCGCTCTATCATTGCAGGTGGCTTGGTCATGGCTATTGGGGAATTTGTACTATTTTTTTGCGGGCATTTTTATGAAAACGCAGGACTAGCCATGCCCTTATTTTATATTGGACTAGGTTGTATGATTGCAGGCAATGGCTTTTTCAAACCCAATATTTCAAGCATGGTAGGGCAGTTGTATGCCAAGGGCGATTCTAGAATTGACGCATCCTATACTATTTTTTATATGGGTATTAATACGGGCGGTGCCATTGGCCCCTTCGTTTGTGGTTTTTTAGGAGACACTGGAAAGTCCGGCGATTTTAAATGGGCTTTTTTTGCAGGCGGTGTTGCCATGTTATTAAGTGTCATTACTCAATTAGTTTTTCAGAAAAAATATTTAGTGAATCCGGAAGGAAAAGCTATTGGGGAAGCACCTAAGGATGCACCCACTTGGTTTCAAAAAATTCCAGTGATGGTAGGTTTTTTATTTTTAATTTCTTTAGTAACGATTGCATTAGTTTATATTGACATTAAAGTAGTGAGTTATTTATTTTGGTTATTACTAGCTTGTATTATTTTAATTGCCTTTATTATTTTTTCTGATAAATCATTGGATATTATTCAGAAGAAAAAAGTGGCTGTATTATTTACAGTTTCATTTTTTGTCATATTTTTCTGGAGCGCTTTTGAACAAGCAGGCGCCTCACTAACTTATTTTGCTTCAGAGAATACACAAAGAGACCTTGGCTTTTTTGTAGTGCCGGCAAGTTTTTTCCAATCGCTTAATTCTTTATTTGTTGTAACACTTGCGCCCTTGGTGGCATGGGTATGGATAAAATTAGGAAAGAGAGAACCTTCTTCTCCTTTTAAAATGGCCATGGGTTTAATGCTATTAGCCTTTGGTTATTTATGGATAGCCACTGGAGTAAACGGAGTAGGTACAGGTATTAAAGTAAGTATGATTTGGTTAATAGGTATGTATATGATGCATACATTTGGAGAACTTTGTCTATCACCTATTGGCCTAGCTATTTTCAATAAACTAGCACCTATTAAATTTGCCTCTTTGTTAATGGCAGTATGGTTTACAGCAAATGCCTTTGCGAATAAATTAGCGGGTGTATTTAGTGCACTGTATCCTGAAAATGGAAAAGTAACTTCTTTTGCGGGCTATCAAATTACCAACTTGCATGAGTTTTTTATGTTCTTCGTATTCATGGCAGGAATTGCTTCAATCATTCTGTTTTTAATTTCAAATAAGTTGAAAAACTTAATGACCCAATAATTTTTTGATGATGAGCTAAGGGTTAATAATCTATTTATAAAGGAAAATAAATAAAATACAATCCAGAGCGCACTTTTGAGCGAAGCGAGAGGGAGCGATGGGTTGATATTTTATTTTTACTTTATAAATTATCATTGAAGGCCTTTCGCAATTTTTAGATGAATAAAAATATTTTTAGCGTCATTCACATCGAAGAGCAATAGATTTTTTCAAAGCATTAAATAGCAAAGGCAATAGTAAATTACAATACGCCCTTTACAATCTCATCAACCACTGCAGGATCAAGCAGTGTTGAAGTATCTCCTAAACTCTTCAATTCACCTTCAGCTACTTTGCGCAGTATACGACGCATAATTTTTCCAGAACGCGTTTTAGGAAGTCCTGATACAAATTGTATTTTATCAGGCTTGGCAATAGGGCCAATAATTCTGGTGACAGTTTGTAAAATATCTTTTCTAATAATATCGGCTGTGCCATGGGTGTCTTGACCATGAGAACCAGTATAAATTACATAAGCATAAATACCTTGTCCTTTTACATCGTGAGGGTAACCTACCACCGCACTTTCCACCACACCCGCATGCATATTAATAGCGTTCTCCACTTCGGCTGTACCAATTCTATGACCACTTACATTTAATACATCATCTACTCTGCCTGTAATTCTAATCTGTCCCAATTCATTTTTTAAAGCACCATCTCCTGTAAAATATAAATTAGGATAAGTAGCGAAATAATTGGTTCTGCATCTTTCGTGGTCGCCATAAGTTGTTCGAATAGTGGCAGGCCACGGTTGTGTGATGCATAAATTACCACGGTATAAACCATCTTCCATGATGTTTATTTCATCTCCTTTATCATCCACTAAAATAGTTTTCACACCTGGCATCGGATAAGTGGCCCATCCTGGTTTACCTTCAGTAATACCTGCCATATTAGAAATCATAATGCCTCCTGTTTCTGTTTGCCACCAGGTATCTACAATAGGACATTTTTTCTTTCCAATATTTTCATCATACCAATGCCATGCTTCTTCATTAATGGGTTCACCTACGGTACCTAAAACTTTTAAACTACTTAAATCATGTCCTTGCACAGGTCCTAGTCCAAAACCCATCAATGATCTTATAGCAGTAGGAGCGGTATATAAAATATTCACTTTGAATTTATCAATGATATCCCAGAATCTTCCAGCATCGGGGAAAGTAGGAATGCCCTCAAACATTAAAGAAGTGCCGCCTGCACTTAAAGGAGCATACACTATATAACTATGTCCTGTAATCCAACCAATATCTGCAGTGCAGAAAAATAAATCATTGGGTTGATATTGAAAAACATTCACAAAAGTATAATTGGTGTAAACCATATAGCCAGCAACACTATGCACTACGCCCTTGGGTTTACCCGTTGAACCAGAAGTATATAAAATAAATAAAGGATCTTCTGCATCCATTTCAACAGCATCTACTGAAGTGATGCCTTGTGATTCTACTTTTTTAATTTCATCTTCCCACCAAAGATCACGCCCTTTTAACATAGACACAGCAGTTCTAGTTCTTGTACAAACTATTACGTTTTTTATAGTCTTATTGCCAATGAGTGCATCATCAATCACAGATTTTAATGGAATATCTTTAGCGCCTCTGTAAGCTCCATCGCAAGTAATAATATAAGTAGCCTTGGCATCGTCTAAACGGTCTGCAATACTTTGTGCAGAGAAGCCTCCAAAAATTACACTATGAATGGCACCAATGCGTGCACATGCTAATACAGCAATGGCCAGCTCAGGTATCATACCCATATAAATACAAATACGATCTCCTTTTTGTACACCATTATTAATAAGCACCTGCGCAAACTGAGAAACTTTTAAATGCAATTGTTTGTAGGTAATGATGCGGTGATGTTCTGTAGGATCATTGGGCTCCCAAATAATGGCAGGCTTGTCTGCATTTTTTGCTAAATGTCTATCAATACAATTTTCAGTGATATTTAATTTACCTCCTTTAAACCATTCTACTTTCGGTTCGGTAAAATTCCATTCCAATACTTTATCCCATTTTTTACGCCATGTAAAATTTTCTGCAATGGCTCCCCAAAATTTTTCCGGATGGTCAATGCTATTTTTATAAGCTTCGTGATAAGCTTCTAAGGTTTTAATTTGATAAGGGTAACTCATATGCACAGGTTGAATAAATAATGATTACCAAATTTACATTTTTCAGTTTAAATATTTAACTTGAATACTCACTTGCAAACAAATAAAAGTATGAGTCAAGAAATAAAACAAAATAATATTGCTTTTGTGATAGGCGCTTCTTCGGTGGGCACCTTAATTGAGTGGTATGATTTTTACATTTTTGGAATGTTAGCCACCATTATTTCAAAGCAGTTTTTCCCTGCAGATGCAGGTACAGCAGCACTTTTAAGCACTTTGGCCATATTTGCAGCAGGCTTTATTGTTCGACCTTTCGGGGCCCTGGTCTTTGGAAGGCTTGGCGATTTGATTGGACGTAAACACACATTTTTACTGACATTAATCATAATGGGGGGATCTACTTTTGCCATTGGACTTGTGCCTGGTTATGCCAGTATTGGATGGGCGGCACCCATTTTGGTATTAATACTGCGTTTATTACAAGGTTTGGCCTTGGGAGGTGAATATGGTGGAGCGGCTACTTATGTGGCTGAACATGCTCCAGCGGGTCAGAGAGGTTTTTGGACAAGTTGGATTCAAACCACCGCAACGCTTGGTTTATTTTTAGCATTGGGTATTATTATATTAATAAGAACCAATCAGGGGGTAGAGAAATTTAGTGCAGAGTGGGGTGGTTGGAGATATCCATTTTGGATATCCATTTTACTTGTGGGCGTTTCTGTATTAATAAGAATGCGTATGAGTGAGTCGCCTATGTTTTCAAAATTAAAGTCTGAAGGAAAAACTTCTGTTAATCCATTGAAAGAAAGTTTTGGACATAAGGCCAATTTCAAAATGGTTTTATTAGCATTGTTTGGAGCGGTGATGGGACAAGGTGTGGTTTGGTATACAGGACAGTTTTATGCACAAAGTTTTATTGAAACAGTTTGTAAAGTAGAGTTTGTACAATCGCGCAATATTATGCTGATGGCTATTTTAATGGCAACACCTTGTTTTGTTTTATTTGGATGGCTAAGCGATAAAGTTGGAAGAAAATGGATTATGCTAATAGGTATGTTGGCTGCCGTTTTAACTTACAGACCTATCTACAAAGAATTCATCAATATTACATCTGCTGCGAATAGAACTAAAATAGTGGATGCAAGACTTACTAGTACCAAGACTGGTTTTCCCATTTTTGATGCGAAGGATAAAACGAAAATGTATATTAAACAAGAGGCCGATACTACTTATTATGATGGTTCTGTATTTAAATATTATAGAACCGATACCATTATATTGAAAGCCCCAAGAGAGGAAGCAAGGCCTATTACTTTAATTAATCCAGACATGATTCAGTATAGTTCGCCCAAGCCGAATTTGGTGGTGGAGAAAACATTGGGTCATGCGGCTTATTGGGATATGATATGGTTGGTCTTTATTCAAATAGTATATGTAACCATGGTTTATGGCCCAATTGCCGCCTTCTTGGTAGAAATGTTCCCAACTAAAATTAGGTATACTTCCATGTCACTTCCTTATCATATAGGTAATGGGGTATTTGGAGGCTTGGTTCCTTTTTTAGGTACTTTAATTGTGGAGTTCACCAAAAATTCAGCACATCCTGCTGGAGATTCTTTAGCGGGTTTATGGTATCCCATTGGAGTAGCTTCTGTATGTTTTATTATTGGGCTTATCTATTTATCTAATAAAATAGACAAAAATGTAATGGACTAATAAAAATGTAATCAACTAATGGCTTAAGTCATTAAGTGTATTCTTCTTTAAAATAAAAAAATGATTTATATGAATACGATTAAAAAATTATTGGGATATATATGGATGCTAATGGCACCTAGTATTATCTTGTTCTTAGTATATGAAGCTTATGATAAAATTACCAAAGCTACTGCCGCTACACAATCCAATGTGATTTTGCAGTGGGTTATTATTTTATTAATTTTTACGCCTATCTGTGTTGGGTTTTTTATTTTCGGAACCTATGCTAGCAAAGGCGAATACGATCATTTGCCAGCTTCTTCTGCAGAAATAGAATAAGGGAAAATCATTTTATATAAGTACTTTTGATCTATGTCATTAGTAGTAAATACCCTTTGTAAAAGTTACGGCGATCAAGTTGCTGTACAGGATATTTCTTTTCAATTAAAGCCTGGAGAAATTGTTGGTTTTTTAGGCCCCAATGGTGCAGGAAAATCTACTACCTTGAAAATGCTCGCTGGTTTTTTAGAAGCTGATAAGGGTTCTATTGTTTTAAACGCAGCCGCAGTTAATCCAAATGCAAGTGATGTAAAAAAACAAATTGGCTACTTGCCAGAATCGAATGCGCTTTACCAAGATTTATATGTAAAAGAATATTTACAATTTTTAGCATCTGTACATTCATTAACAAATGTAGCTGAATCCATTAATGCAGTCATTGCTCAAACAGGACTAGAGCAAATGCAACATAAAAAAATTGCAGCCCTCTCCAAAGGATATAAACAAAGACTAGGTATTGCAGCGGCTATAATACATAAGCCAAAACTTATTTTATTAGACGAACCTACGGCTGGTTTAGACCCCAATCAACTTATTGAAATTAGAGCCTTGATTCAATCACTGAGCAAGGACACCATAATTTTATTTTCGACTCATATATTACAAGAGGTCACTGCCATATGTGATCGAGTGTTAGTATTACACCAAGGAAAGCTAGTGGCAGACGAGCCCATAGGCCAGTTATTAGAGAAACACCATGCCAGTTTAGAAGATATATTCAAAATGCTTACCCATTAAAAAAAAGGGTGTAAATTGCAGTCTCCTTTTTGAATTAAAACTATTGAAAGTAAAAATTAAATAATTTATATGAGTTACATTATTGAAGTTCGTGCAAGACAAATTTTAGACAGCCGTGGAAACCCTACTGTAGAAGTAGATGTATTAACTGACGAAGGGGCTTTAGGCCGTGCTGCAGTGCCAAGTGGTGCAAGTACAGGTATTCATGAAGCGGTGGAGTTAAGAGATAACGATAAGAAAAAATACGTTGGTAAAGGTGTTTTGAAAGCGGTTAAAAATGTAAATGATTTAATCGCAAAATCTATTACTGGATTTGATATTACTGCGCAAGCAGAAATTGATCAAGTGATGATTGATTTAGATGGCACAGCGAATAAAGGTAAACTAGGAGCCAATGCAATACTTGCAGTAAGTATGGCCGTTGCCAAAGCAGCAGCTGAAGAAGCGAACCTTCCTTTATATAGATATATTGGTGGCACGAATGCAAGAACACTCCCTATGCCAATGATGAATATTTTAAACGGTGGAGCACATGCCGATAATAAAATTGACTTTCAAGAGTTTATGATTATGCCAGTGGGCGCACCTAGTTTCAGCGAAGGACTTCGTTGGGGTGTTGAAATTTTCCACCAGTTAAAGAGTGTATTAAAGAAAAGAGGTTATAGCACCAACGTTGGTGATGAAGGCGGTTTTGCACCTAATATTCAAAGCAATGAAGAAGCCATTGAAACAGTACTAGAATCTATTCAAGCAGCTGGTTATAAAACAGGAAGCCAAATTGCTATTGCCATGGATGCAGCGAATAGTGAATTGTGGAATGCGAAGAAGAAAAAATATGTTTTTCATAAAAGCTCTGGTAAAGAAATGAGCAGCGACCAGTTAGTAAAGTATTGGGAAAGCTGGGTGAAGAAATATCCTATCGTATCTATTGAAGATGGAATGGCAGAAGACGATTGGGCAGGTTGGAAAAATTTAACTGAAACTATTGGCGATAAATGTCAATTAGTAGGAGATGATTTATTTGTAACCAATGTAACAAGAATTCAAACAGGTATTGATAAGAAAATTGCCAATGGCCTACTCGTAAAAGTAAACCAAATTGGAACTTTAACTGAAACCATCAATGCGGTAAGCTTAGCACAGCACAATGGCTACAATACTATTATGTCTCATAGAAGTGGTGAAACAGAAGATACTACTATCGCCGATTTAGCCGTGGCTTTAAATTGCGGTCAAATTAAGACAGGATCTGCTTCTCGTACCGACCGTATGGCTAAGTACAACCAATTAATTCGTATTGAAGAGCAATTGGGTGAAACAGGCATTTTCCCTACTAAAGGCAAGTTGAAGTTCGGTAACAAATAAGCCTACTGACTTTTGAAAATAAGTTGAGGAGCTCCTAGGGGCTCCTCTTTTTTTTGCCAGATCATGAGAACTATGTTAATTTTACGACAATACGGATATATGCAATTCATTAAAAAATTAATACCCTTTGTGGCTAATCGATACTTCATTGTAACCGTTGGATTTATTGTATGGATGTTATTTTTTGATCAAAGAGATTTTTTCCAACAAAGAGAAAGAGGTGCAGAGCTTAAAAAAGTAGAAGACGCAAAAAAATATTATCAGAAAGAAATAGAGCGTACACAAAAGCAACTGGACAATATTCAAAATAATAAAGCAGCTATTGAAAAATATGCGCGCGAAAGATATTTATTACGCAGAGAAGGAGAAGAAGTGTATTTATTTGAAGATACTTTGCATCCTGCCACTAAATAATGACAAAGAAAGAACGCTACGAATTAGTGCTTGCCTATTTTCAAGAGCAGGTGCCTATTGCAGAAACAGAGCTCTTGTATGATAATCCTTTTCAATTACTAGTAGCTGTCATTTTATCGGCACAGTGCACGGACAAGCGTGTGAACTTGACTACTCCTGCTATTTTTAAACAATTTCCTACTCCTCAAAAAATGGCTAAGGCTAGTTTTGAGCAAATGTTTACACTTATTAAAAGCATTTCTTATCCTAATAATAAGGCCAAGCATTTAATTGGCATGAGTCAATTATTAATAGATAATTTTAATGCAGAAGTACCCTTGACGGTGGAACAGTTAATTACACTTCCAGGCGTAGGACGCAAAACCGCCAATGTGATTACCTCTGTGGTGGACAAGCAACCCAATATGGCGGTGGATACCCATGTGTTTAGAGTAAGTAGAAGATTGGGCCTAGTACCCATGACGGCCACTACACCCTTGGCAGTGGAGAAAGCATTGATAAAACATATTCCTACCTCTTTAGTACATACAGCGCATCACTGGTTAATACTGCATGGCAGGTATACTTGTTTGGCAAGAAATCCTAAATGCGATTCTTGTGGCTTAGTTTCTTTTTGTAAGGAAGGGGCAAAAAAAAGCGCCTCTTAAATGAGAGACGCTTTTTTATAAATTAAGATAAGTTAAAGCTGAATATTTTTTCAGCTATTAATACACTACAAATATTGTTCTACTGCTGTTACTAATTCTTGTTTAGTAATAGGAACGCCCATGATTTTATTATAACCTTTAGCGTCTACAAAATATTTATCGCGAATAATTTTAATTAATTGACCATTGTTAATTTCAGGAATAACCACTGTTTCAAAATTCTTTAAAATATCGCCTAAGTTTTTAGGGAAAGGACGCATGTACTTAATATGTGCATGACTTACTGCTTTACCTTGACTTTGTAAATGTAGTGCGGCACTCTTAATAGTTCCATAAGTAGAACCCCATCCAAGTATTAATACTTTTCCTTTTTCAGCACCAGAGTCAATGGTTTGTAAAGGAATATAGTCTGCAATTTTTTCTACTTTAGCTTCTCTTGCTTTTACCATGAATTCATGGTTCTCAGAATCGTAGCTAACGTTTCCAGTTTCTGCTTGTTTTTCTAATCCACCAATTCTATGTTCTAAACCTGGAGTGCCTGGAATAGCCCAAGGTCTTGCACCTTTTTCGTTTCTCTTATAAGGAAGGAATTTTTCTTCCCCTTCATCCAATGCTTTTTTAAATTTCACTTCAATGGTTGGCAAGCTACTAGCCGAAGGGAATTTCCAAGGTTCAGCACCGTTAGCAATATAACCATCACTTAATAAAATAACTGGAGTCATATGTTGAAGTGCAATACGCACTGCCTCAAATGCCATATCAAAACAATCGCTAGGCGTTGATGCTGAAATAATAGGAATAGGTGCTTCACCATTTCTTCCATAATAAGCTTGCATTAAATCGCTTTGCTCTGTTTTAGTAGGTAAACCTGTTGAAGGGCCACCTCTTTGAATATTTACAATCACTAAAGGAATTTCTAACATCATGGCAAGTCCCATGGCCTCTGTTTTCAAAGCCATACCTGGTCCAGAAGTAGTGGTTAAACCAATAGAACCACCATAGCTTGCGCCAATTGCAGCACTAATACCAGCAATCTCATCTTCTGCTTGGAAAGTTTTTACATTAAAATTCTTGTACTTACTTAATTCATGTAAGATATCGGTAGCAGGTGTAATAGGATAACTTCCTAAAAATAATTGTAAGCCACTTTTTTGAGCAGCAGCAATTAAACCCATTGATAAAGCTTGGTTACCCATGATACTTCTGTAAACACCTGGCTCCATTTTCGCTTTTTCTACTTTATATCTAGAAGCAAAAAGTTCTGCAGTTTCACCATAGAAATAACCTGCTTTTAAAACATCTATATTACTATTTAAAATAGATTCTTTCTTTTTGAATTTATCTTTTAAATATTCAATGGTGGTATCTAAATCTCTATTGTATAACCAATAAATCATACCTAATACAAACATGTTCTTCGCACGATCTCTTTCTTTAATACCTAAGTCTGTATAGGCTTTTAGGGCTTCACGTGTTAATTTAGTGACGTCTACTTTTGTTAAATCATATCCATCTAAACTACCGTCTTCTAATGGGTTAATACCATCAGGGTAAGCAGCTAAGCGTAAATTCTTTGTATCAAAACCTTCAATGTTGGCAATAATTTTTCCGCCCTTTTTCAAACCTTTTAAATTCACTTTTAATGCGGCTGCATTCATTGCTACTAGTACATCGCAAATATCACCTGGTGTATAGACTCTGTTAGAACTAAAATGAATTTGGAATCCACTCACACCTGGTAGGGTTCCTAATGGAGCTCTAATTTCCGCAGGGAAATCGGGGAAGGTGGCTAAATCAATACCTAATAAGGCAGTGTTATTGGTAAATTGCTGACCCGTTAACTGCATACCATCACCACTATCACCAGCAAATTTTATGACAACATCTTGTAAAACAACTTCTTTTTGCATATTCGATTTTATTGGAGCACGAAGGTACAAACCCAAGGGCCTAAAACCTTAACTTTTTATCATTTTTTTATAGTTTTCTTGGCTAACTTTGCGGCCACAAAGCTTTGATTGTATGCTTATTGGGCCCATTTTTTATCTATTGACTCTATTTTCCCTTCCTTTTATGTCTTCTAACCCAATGGCAGCAAAGGATTTGGCTATAATGAGGACTGCCCCAATGGCTCAAAATCACCCTGCAGATAGCCTTACAAAACATATTTATTTAACATTTGATGATGGACCTTTAAATGGAACGGCCAATTGTATAAGCATTTGTGAAAGCGAAAAAGTTGCTGCTTCTTTTTTTGAGGTGGGTTTGCACCAGTCTAGGTCTAAGCAAGGGAAACTACTATATGAACAAATAAGATCTAATGAAGCATTATTTGCTTTGTCTAATCATAGCTATTCCCATGCTTATGGAAAATACCTTTGGTTTTATCAGCACCCTGACTCGGCCACTTTGGATTTTTTGAAAGGGAAGGCCGTTTTAGCTCCTAATAATAATTTAGTTAGATTTCCGGGGAACAATGCCTGGGATACCAAGGATGCCAAAAAGGCAAGTTGGTTAGTGAAGCCACTAGCGCATAAAATGGATAGCCTGGGTTGGGATGTGATTGGTTGGGATATGGAATGGCGTTTTAATAAACATGGCAAGCCTATACAAAGCCCAGAAGCTATAGTCCTATTGGCGGATAGCTTGTTTGCACATAATCAAACTAAAACAAAAAACCATTTAGTTATTTTAATGCACGACCATATGTTTGCGGCGACTGCCGATTCTATTAAGTTAGCAAAAATAATTGGCCTACTAAAGCAACGTCCAAATTATCAGTTCGAAAAGATCACCCATTATCCTGGTCTAAAAAATGCCTTGAATTAACCTTTTTTTTAGACATTCATTCAAAGTATTTAGTATTTTTATAATAGAAAAAAACGTACAACTATGGCACTATTTAAATCTGGAAACCCAACACTTACTGAAAAAATATTTGATAAGAGTTTACATGATACTGCTTCCTCATTTGGCGTTATGAGTATTCGTGGCACCATTCAAAAATTTGGTTTTTTATTAATCATGGTAATGGCTGCAGCCATGTATGAGTGGAATTTAATTGCTGAAGGCAATACAAGCACTGCTACTACTTATATGTTAGTGGGTGCTATTGGCGGTTTTATAGTAGCCTTGGTCATGATGTTTAAGCCTCAGTGGGCTGGCTATATTGCACCTGCTTATGGAATATTAGAAGGATTATTTATCGGAGGCATTAGTGCTTTCTTTAATGCCATGTTTCAAAAAAGCTATCCCAATATTGTACTACATGCAGTGGGTTTAACTTTAGGTGTTGCACTTTCTATGTTCTTATTATATAATTTTAGAATTATTAATGTAACGAACCGTTTGCGTTCAATTATTATGTCTGCGACCATGGGCATTGGTTTATTTTATTTAATTGTTTGGATTTTAGGATTGTTTGGAGTGAATATGGGATTTGCTTTTGATAGTTCTCCCTTAAGTATTGGCATAAGTTTATTTATAGTAGGTATAGCAGCATTGAATTTATTATTAGATTTTGATGCGATAGAAAAAGCAGCTGAAATGGGTGCGCCGAAGTATATGGAATGGTATGGCGCCTTTGGTTTACTAGTTACTTTAGTTTGGCTGTATATGGAAATTTTAAGATTGCTGAGTAAATTAAATTCAAGAAATTAAGGCGAGCATTTATCCCTTTAAATAAAAATTAAAATGGAATTTAAGCGGGGTAAATTAACGAATGAGCAACTTATACATCTATATAAATCTTTGCTTTTGCCAAGGATGATAGAAGACAAAATGTTGCTTTTACTTCGCCAAGGAAAAATTAGCAAATGGTTTAGTGGTATGGGTCAGGAGGCCATAGCAGTGGGTGCTACATTAGCCATGGAACCTACTGAATGGATCATGCCCTTGCATAGAAACTTAGGTGTATTTACTGCACGTAATATGCCATTGACCGATTTATTTAAACAATGGCAAGGATATAAATCGGGGTATAGTAAAGCGCGCGAAAGAAGTTTTCACTTTGGATCTAAAGCGCATCATGTATGTGGTATGATATCTCATTTAGGTCCTCAATTAGCTATTGCAGATGGAGTAGCACTTGCTTATCAACAAAGAGGACAATTAAAAGCTACCCTTGCATTTACGGGAGAAGGCGGCACTAGTGAAGGCGATTTTCATGAAGCCTTAAATGTTGCTGCAGTATGGGGACTGCCGGTAATTTTTATTATTGAAAATAATGGATACGGATTAAGCACACCTACCAATGAACAATACAAATGTGATTATTTAGTAGACCGAGCTAAAGGTTATGGTATTGATGGTATTCGCATAGATGGTAATAATATTTTAGAAGTATACGATACTATAAAAGGAGTTAGAGATTATTGTATTAATAATCAGCGCCCTTATTTAATAGAGTGTACCACTTTTAGAATGCGTGGACACGAAGAAGCCAGTGGTGTGAAATATGTTCCAAAAGAATTAATGGAAACATGGTCAAGAAAAGATCCTATTAAAAATTACGAGCAATATTTAGTGAAAGAAAAAGTAATCACTGAAATGGAAGTGGCTACGATAAGAAATGATTTAAAGCAAAACATTGAAGCCGATTTAAAAATTGCCATGGAGCCAGAAAGCTGGGAGCCATCTATTCAAGAAGAAATAGCAGATTTATTTGCACCCGCCTTGCCAAATACTATATTAGATTTTACCGAATTAAACAATCCTATATTAACCAAGAAGCGTTTTATAGAAGCCATTAGTGAAGCTTTAAGACAATCCATGGTACTTTATCCTGAGTTAATTATTATGGGACAGGATATTGCAGAATATGGAGGGGCTTTTAAAGTAACAGAAGGTTTTGTACAACAATTTGGAAAGCAAAGAGTACGCAATACGCCTATTTGTGAAAGTGCTATTGTGGGTGCAGCCTTGGGATTAAGTTTAGAAGGCATTAAGTCGGTGATGGAAATGCAGTTTGCCGATTTTGTAACGGTGGGCTTTAACCAAATTGTAAATAATTTAGCGAAAATAAATTACAGATGGGGACAGAATGCAGATGTGGTAATTCGTATGCCAACAGGTGCTGGAGTGGGAGCGGGCCCTTTTCATTCACAATCGAATGAAGCTTGGTTTACACATGTACCCGGATTAAAAGTAGTATATCCCTCTAACCCCATTGATGCAAAAGGTTTATTGATTGCTGCATTAGCCGATCCGAATCCTATACTTTATTTTGAACATAAAGTCATGTATAGAAGTATTGAAGCAGAAGTGCCCGATGAATATTATCAAGTACCAATTGGAAAGGCTGCACTATTAAGTGAAGGAGAAGAGGCTTGTATTATTACATATGGTATGGGTGTGCATTGGGCCTTGCAATATCAAGCAGCGCATAGTGAAGCCTCTATTTCTATTTTAGATTTAAGAACCTTATCACCTTTGGATTATGAAGCCATAGAAAAAATAGTGAAGGCTACAGGAAAAGTAATGGTCCTACACGAGGATAATTTAACCGGCGGTATTGGTGGAGAAATTAGTGCATGGATTGCAGAGCACTGCTTTGAATATTTAGATGCACCTGTTATGCGCTGCGCATCACTAGATACACCTATTCCATTTAATACCGTTTTAGAAAAACAATATTTAGCGAATAG
>CANCRC010000038.1 GCA_947380435.1 Chitinophagaceae bacterium | reverse complement strand
GGTACCACTTTAAAAGAAAGTATTATAAGAATGCTGTCTCGCTTAGGGCCTAAAAAAATTATTGTTGTTTCTTCTGCTCCTCAAATTAGATACCCCGACTGTTACGGCATTGACATGAGTAAGATGAACGATTTCATTGCCTTTAGAGCAGTGATAGCATTACTAAATGAGAAGGGGATGACGAATATTATAGACGAGACCTATCAAAAAATTATGGCTTTAGAGGCAAGTAATGAACTACATACTGAAAATGTGGTGCGTCAATTATACAAACCTTTTTCTCCTGAAGAAATTTCAGATAAAATTGCGCAGTTAATTACTCCTGAAAATATTAAAATACCGGTTGAAGTTATTTATCAAACCATTGAGGATTTACATGACTGTTGCCCAACGAATACTGGAGACTGGTATTTCACAGGCAATTATCCTACACCTGGTGGTAATAAGGTTTGTAATAAGGCCTTTAAAAATTATGTAGAAGGGAAAAATGTCAGAGGCTATTAATTAGAAATAAACGAATTCACAAAAAAGGGTCCTAATTAATTAGGATCCTTTTTTTATAGGTGAACTATTTTAATACTTAAACTCTATAGCAAATAGCATTAATATTCATACCTGCACCCACAGAGGCGAATATAACTACATCTCCTTTATGTAGCTGGTGCTCCTTGTATTTACCATGTTTTACCATATCATATAATGTTGGAATCGTAGCTACCGAGCTATTGCCTAAGTCATGAATACTCATGGGCATTACAT
Source organism: Chitinophagaceae bacterium (assembly GCA_947380435.1). Classification (GTDB taxonomy): domain Bacteria; phylum Bacteroidota; class Bacteroidia; order Chitinophagales; family Chitinophagaceae; genus Sediminibacterium. The sequence continues at coordinate 16,308 of CANCRC010000038.1, read as the reverse complement.
TTTCAGGCACTACTCTTATACCATACAACTTATACAATGCTTTAATAAAACCTTCATCCATTTTTTCGTTGGCCTGGTGCAAGAAGAATTTTTTCACATCATGAATATCAACCCCTGCCTTTTCAATACATTCTTTCATGGCAATAGGTACATTCTTAATGGCATACTCATATACCTTACGACCTTTCATCTTAATATATCTTGTAGCCTCATCTCCCTCTGGATGGTAAGACTTTCCTAAGTACAAGAAGTAAGTTTCGTCCATACAATGGCTTTGCACACTACTTGCTAAAATACCACTAGTGGCATCTGTTGAGTTTTCTACTATACAAGCACCTGCGCCATCACTGAAAATCATACTATCTCTATCGTGTGGGTCTACCACTCTGCTTAAAGTTTCAGCGCCAATAATTAAACATCTTTTGGCTAAACCCGATTTTATAAAAGAATCGGCATGTATGACACCTTGAATCCAACCTGGACAACCAAATAATAAATCATAGGCTACACAATTGGGATTACGAATGCCTAATAAATTTTTCACCCTTGAGGCAATGGCGGGTATAGTATCGGATTGAATGGTACCTGCAATGACGTTACCGAAATTATGGGCTACAATTATTTGATCAATAGTTTCTGCATCAATGCCAGCGTCTGCAATAGCTAATGCCGCGGCCTTGGTAGCTAGGTCAGAAGTATTTACATTTTCTTCTGCATATCTTCTTTCATAAATGCCAGTGATATCTTTAAATTTTTCAAATATTTCTGCATTGGGGGTATTAATTAATAGGCCGTCTTCTCCATAAAAACTATGGTCGCTAAAAGAGTTATTAGGTATAACAAGACCAGGTATATAGCTGCCTGTTCCAGTGATGATGGTTGCCATTTGGAGAATTTAGGTTTTAAAAGCTAATGCGTTCTTAACTAAGATAAGAATTTCTGCCGAATCTAGATGTATTTATCGCCCTTATGTCTTTTTACTTCAGCAACATATTCTTTAATAGACTGCTCTTTTTCTTTACTGCATATAAGAAGTACATCCTTAGTATCTACTACTATAAAATCGTCTAGTCCTTGTACTACCACTAATTTATCCTTGGGCGCGTTAATCATACATTTCGTAGCATCAATAACAATCACATTGTCCGAAGCCACTGCATTGGCGAAATAATCTTTCTCCATGTTCTCATAAGCGCTATTCCATGTACCTAGGTCGCTCCATCCAAAGCTTGCAGGTATTACATATACATTATCTGCCTTTTCCATAATGGCAATATCAATAGATATATTGACACACTGCGGATAAATTTTTTGTATAGATTTTTTTTCTTCAGCTGTATTGAAATTTTCTTTTTCCCCATCAAATAATTCAAACATTTCTGGTTGATATTTTTCAAAAGCTGCAATAATGGTGCTTGCTTTCCAGGCAAAAATACCGGCGTTCCATAAAAAATCGCCACTGGCTATAAAGGACTCCGCAATTTCCTCCGTTGGTTTTTCAGTAAATGTTTTTACTTTATATACACCCTTACTTACTTCTAAGCCTTCATATTGAATATAACCATATCCTGTATTGGGATTAGTTGGTTTAATACCTAATGTAGCTAAAGCCTTGATATGTGTTACAAAATCGAGGGACTGCTCTACAATTTTTTGAAAATTTTCTTGCTCTAAAATTAAGTGGTCACTAGGCGCTACCACAAAAGTAGCTTGAGGATCCTTTTGTGCTAATTTAAAAGAAATATAAGCAATACAAGCTGCCGTATTTTTTTTACTTGGCTCTGCTAAAATATTTTCTTTAGGTAAATTGGGCAGCTGCTTTTCAACAATAGAAACATATTCTTCTGAAGTAACGATGTAAATATTTTCAGCAGGTATAAATTGAGTGTATCTTTCGTAAGTCCACTGAATCAAAGTTTTCCCGGTATTAAGTACATCTAAAAATTGTTTGGGATAGGCTGTTCTACTCATTGGCCAAAATCTACTTCCTATTCCTCCCGCCATGATGGCTACATAATGATGTTTGTTTTGCATACTTGTCTAAATTTATAAAATGCCCTCTTTCATTAAGTCGTGTATATGTATCATTCCCACCAATGTATTTCCTTCTGCGACTATTAATTGACTAATATCTTTTTGCTCCATTAAAGCCAAGGCTTCTACTGCTAATGCAGTTGGGGCAATGGTAATAGGGCCTGCATGAAATATAGTAGCGGCAGTTAAGTCTTGAATGCTAGAATAATTTTCTAACATTCTTCTTATATCTCCATCAGTTATAATGCCCAATACTTTTTGGTTATCATCTACTACTACTGCAGCACCTAGTCTATTTTTTGAAATAACTAATATCACTTCTTTTAATGTAGTATTTGAACTTACGGTGGGTTTCGGATTTACTTCTGCCATTTGACCTGCAGTGAGTGTTAATCTCTTTCCTAAATTACCGCCTGGATGAAATTTTGCAAAATCACTTGCCTTCACTTTTTTTAATTCCATTAAACACATGGCCATTGCATCACCCATTACCATTTGAGCAGTGGTGGAAGAAGTAGGCGCTAAATTATGTGCGCAGGCTTCTTTCTCTACACTTGTATTTATTACCCATTTTGCATTGTTGGCTAAATAGCTTTCGGTATTACCCACCATAGCAATAATAGGATTCCCAAAGCTGGATACGAGTTGCACTAAATTTTTTATCTCTGGGCTCTCTCCACTTTTGCTAATAATTAAAACAAGGTCTTCTTTGTTTATCATTCCGGAGTCGCCATGTATGGCATCGGCTGCATGTAGAAATAAAGCTGGGGTACCTGTTGAATTACAAGTGGCTACTATTTTTTGTGCAATGATGGCGCTTTTGCCAATGCCACTCACTACCAATCGGCCTTCGGTAGCATAAATAGCTTTAACGGCTTCTATAAAAGAGGAATCGATAAATTTTGCTAAGCCATGAATGGCTGCCAATTCAATGTCAAGGGTTCTTTGGGCAATAGCAGTTATTTGTTTATCCATAAGCGGTATAAGAAGCAGCAAAGTTAACGTTTCAAGCATATCCATCCCTAATTTTAAAAAATCCTTAAAAAAAAGGTTTTTAACAAAAAAATGAAGGGAGTTGAACAATAGTGAATTAAATTCGTTAACTTATATAGCTATTTTATACCGAAATAGTTGATTTTAAGATAATTACAGATGGCGACCACCAAAAAACCAATAAAGAAAGCCCCCGCAACTACTCCTAAGAATAATTCAGTTAGCCGTGCCGTATTATTAAAGGCATTAGAGGATCAATTTGGATTTAAAGAATTTAAGGGTACTCAGGAAAAGGCCATTGTCTCCTTATTAAGCGGCAGAGACACTTTTGTGATTATGCCTACAGGAGGTGGTAAAAGTTTATGCTATCAATTACCTGCTTTAATGTTACCAGGATGCGCCATTGTGGTATCGCCCTTAATAGCGCTGATGAAAAACCAGGTCGACTTAGTGCGAGGGTATAGTGAAAAAGATGAAGTAGCCCATTTCTTAAATTCTTCTTTGAATAAAGGACAAATTAAATTGGTGAAAGACGACTTACTAAGTGGTAAAACCAAGCTTTTATATGTTGCGCCTGAAACATTAACCAAACAAGAAAATCTAGATTTTTTTAGTGATTTAAATGTTTCTTTTTTTGCTGTTGATGAAGCGCATTGCATTTCTGAATGGGGACATGATTTCAGACCAGAATATCGAAGACTGAAAGAAATGATGGAAGAGATTGATGCATCTGTGCCCATTATTGCTTTAACCGCCACCGCCACGCCTAAAGTGCAAAGCGATATTGTTAAAAATTTATCCTTACGTAAGCCTGAAGTTTTAATTTCTTCTTTTAATAGAGCGAATCTTTATTATGAAGTGCAGCCTAAATTAAAAAAAGAAGTTACTGTAAAAAATATTGTAAGATATATTTCTCAGCATAAAGGCAAGAGCGGTATTATTTATACATTGAATAGAAAGACCACTGAAGAATTAGCCGACTTGTTAACTGCGAATAAAATTAAAGCAGTGGCTTATCATGCAGGGCTAGATCAAAAATTAAGAGCCAAAAGGCAGGATCAATTCTTAAATGAAGATGTACAAGTAATAGTGGCTACCATTGCCTTTGGTATGGGTATTGACAAACCAGATATTCGTTATGTAATACATTATAATATTCCCAAGTCTATTGAAAACTATTATCAAGAAACAGGCCGTGCTGGTAGGGATGGGTTAGAAGGGAATTGTATTTTATATTATTCTCATAAAGATGTTTCTAAATTAGAACATTTTTTAAGAGATAAGCCTTTGAGTGAAAGAGAAGTGGGAGCGCAGTTAATTGATGAGACAGTAGCCTTTGCAGAGAGTGGCGCTTGTCGTAGAAGAAGTTTATTGCATTATTTTGGAGAAAGTTGGGAGGATAAAAATTGTGGTAAATGTGATAATTGTTTACATCCCAAAGAAAGAATTGAAGCCAAAGCACAGTTGGTTCAATTATTAAAAGTGATTGAAGCATTGAATGAGCGTTTTGTAGCAGATTATGTAATACAAGTAATCATGGGTGATTATACACCACAGTTAGGTTTATACCGACATGAAAAATTACCAGTGTTTGGAACGGGTAAGGATCAAGATGCATTATTCTGGAATAGTTTAGTAAGACAGGCCATGCTAGAAACTATAATTGAAAAAGATATTGAAGAATATGGCTTACTTAAATTAACAGAGAAGGGTAAAAAGTATTTAAAGAAACCTACTAGTTTTAGTGTTGTTTTAAATAATGTATTCGCCGATGAGAATGCCGAAGACGATGATGCCGAGGGGCCAGAATCGGTAGGGGCTACCGATGAAGTATTGTTTGAAATGTTGAAAGAATTAAGACAAAAAGAAGCAAAAAAAATAAGCCTACCTCCCTTCGTTATTTTCTTAGAGACTTCTTTGCAAGACATGGCTACACTGTATCCTACTACTGTAGAAGAATTAGATAGATGCCAAGGCGTGAGCAAGGGCAAGGCTATTAAATATGGTAAGCCCTTTGTAGCTATGATTGACAAATATGTTACTGAAAACAATATTGAAAAGCCCGATGATTTTGTAATGAAGTCGGTGGCTAATAAGTTCAATCATAAGATTTACATTATTCAAAATGTAGATAAAAAAATTCCTTTAGAAACCATTGCCAAAAATAAGGATTTGAAATTAGAGGCTTTATTAGAAGAAATGGAAACCATTGCGGCCAGTGGCACTAAATTAAATTTAGATTATGCTATTGATGAATGGTTAGACGAATATGACCAAGAAGAAATTTTAGAGTATTTTAAAAATTGCGAAACCTCTTCCTTGCAAATTGCACAAGAAGAACTAAGTGAAAACAATTATTCTTGGGAGCAGTTAAAAATTATGCGTATTAAGTTTTTAAGCGTCGTAGGTAATTAATGGGTATAAGAGTTGCCTGTAGTTAAAAAACTACTTACCCTTTCTGCCACATTTTTTCTTACACTTAGGTAATAAAAATTGTAATCGACTATATGATAGTTTTCAGTCTTATATAAAAAGCTACCAAGAAAATGGGGCTTTTCTGTCCATAAAACACCTTCATGGTTCTTTGCGCCTACTACAAAGGGAGTTAGTTTATTAAAATTATAAAGCACAGATCCTGTATTTTGAAACCTATCCACATTCGTTATAGTACTTGTCCAAGAAAGAGGATTGGTGACTATGGCTGTAAATTTTTCCTTCTCTACGAATTCAGTTACATAGCCTTCATGAAAGGTTCTCCATGAACAAATACAGCCAGTTGCAGTAGGTGTTTCGCAGGCCTTCAGTGATGTATATATTGCAGGATCCACTGGCATACCTACTAAATAAGCCACCACTAATTTTTTACTTAAGGGTTTGCCATCAAAAAATTCTTTTAACAATCTAATGGCATGTGTGGAACCTTGACTATGAGAAGCAATAATAATAGGCCTGCCATTATTATAATGCTCCATATAATACTCAAAAGATTTTTTTACATCTTGGTAGGCTAATTCAAAAGCAGCCAATGCATAACCAGTATCTACTTTATTATTGGGTGTATATGATTTAATATGCGCTTGACGATACCTTGGTGCAAATATTCGACCTACTTCATTGAATATAGAAGCTTGATTAAGGATGACATAATAATCTGTTTTAAGATTCGTCTTATAATCATTGAAAGAAGCAGACCAGCCGAAGGGTCTTGTTGTATCTAAATAAGTAGTAGGGTGTACAAAAAATACATCTACATTGGAACTAGGATGATAACTGGCTTTCAGTGGTGCAGGCACACTGTCCGAAGGATCCTTCTTATCGGGATGTGCTGCCCAATATTGCAAATTACTATAATCAGGTACCTCTTGGTATTTTTGTTGCGCGTAAACAGGCTCCAATTTTGCATAATTGCTAGTCGAACAACTACTTAAAATTAGCAAGGCAATAAAGGGTAAAAAGAATCTCATAAGATCTAATTTTTTCAAAGGTCAATAAAGGATCAAAGGTCAATGGAGGAGCAAAGGTATAAAATCTAATTAAATAGGCTTTTATTCAATTAACCCTGCACTTCCTTAGTAAGACAAATTTTTCACCATTTTGTTTAACTATTATTGAACTAGATACCCTAAAATTTAATTATTTTTAGGGTATAGTATTTATTATTTGAAATTATTACGCCATATCCCCTTTCTGACTGCTGTTCTAAAGCACAGTATTACCGCCTTTGGAGGGCCGCAAGTGCATTTAGGCCTTATGCAGTATCGCTTTGTAGAACAGCGCAAGGATATCACCAGCGAGGAGCTAATGGAATACAATGCTTTTTGCCAATTGCTGCCAGGTGCTTCTTCCACCCAAACAATTATATTAGTGGCATTTAAAAGAGGGGGGACCGCACTTGCCTTTTTAACTTTATTGGTTTGGATTTTACCTGCTACTTTTTTAATGGCCATGGTAGCCATTGCCTATAGTTATTTTGATATGAGAGCAGGTTTAAAGGCGTTTAGTTTAATTCAACCTATGGCCATTGGCTTTATAGCAAGTGCTACTATTTTATTGTATAAAAAAGCCATTAATAGTCTTATTACTAAAATCATTTTTTTAGTAGCCGCTGTTTTTATTTTTGTAGCTTTTAAATCTCCTTGGACCATACCCGTAGTTATTTTATTAGCAGGCATGGCTACTAATTTCAGCCAAAAAAGAATTCCCACTGATGGTGCTGCTCCTAAAGCCATTAAATGGGGAGGATTATTTTTATTTATATTTTTATTTTTAGCTACGGGTATTATCTCTGAAGAAGCCACTGTAAAAAATTGGCAGCAACATAAAACCATTAATGTATTTGAAAATAATTATCGTTTTGGGACCTTTGTTTTTGGTGGAGGGGATGTATTAATTCCTATGATGTACGAACAATATGTAGCGAGACCTAATTCAGATCGGATTAAAAAAAATAAAAGAGATGTATTAAAAATTTCTAAAGAAGCTTTCTTAACTGGTGCTGGAATTGTAAGAGCCATGCCAGGTCCTGTTTTCTCCGTGGCCAGTTATACCAGTGCCATTGCCTTAAAAGAAAAAGGGCTTACTGTACAATTGACAGGCGCTATTATTGGAAGCTTGGGTATTTTTCTGCCTAGCTTTTTTATTGTTTTATTCTTTTTTCCTATTTGGCAAAACTTAAAAAAATATGCCATTTTTTATAGGTCCTTAGAAGGCATTTATGCAGCCGTAGTGGGCATTATGCTGGGTGCTACACTTTATTTTCTTAAAGATTTTTCTGTAGAAATGGAGGCATTCTCCTCTATCAAAATTTTGAGTTATATTTTTGTTTTCCTAATAAGCACTTACTTAATTTATACTCAAAAAATAGCAGCACAGTGGATTGTGCTTAGTACCATTGGGCTTGGCTTTTTATTAACCAGTTTACATATATAATGGCTATTGCCTTATTACGTTAAAAGGTAAAAGCCTGTTAATAATCCAGCAAAATTCAATTATTTAAAGCTGTCTTTACTAATATTGCACACGTCATGAAATACAGGGTTAATTACATTATACTATTATGCATTCTTTGGGGCACCCAACTACAAGCGCAAACTACTGCGGTCAGTGGCGTGGTTTATGATATTTCAGGACGCAGACCCATTGAAGCAGTCATCGTATTTAGTAATGCTAATCACGCTTTTACCGATTCTTTAGGTCGTTATACTATTAATGTAAAAGCAAAAGACTCTATTTGGTTTTCTTTATTCGGAAAGGCAACACATAAATATCCTATTGACACCATTGAAGACCTGCGCAATTTCAATGTCATGATTCATGTTACTGGATTTGATTTACCAGAAGTGCGTGTTAGAAATAGTTATTATAAATTAGATTCTATACAAAACAGAACTGATTATGCTAAATATTTTAATTATCAAGCCCCTGGTATTAAATTAAGTAGTGGGCAACAACTTTTTGGTCCCAATGGTTTAACCATTGGATTTGATTTAGATGAAATTATAAATATGTTTCGTGTCAAAAGAAATCGAAACCTGCAATTTTTACAAAAACGTTTACTTTCTCAAGAACAGGAAAAATATGTGGGGTACCGTTTTACCAAAAGGTTTGTTATTAAACTTACCCATTTAGAGGGGGAGGAGTTAGAGCGCTTCATGAACTTCTGCCGACCTTCCTACGAGGTTTTAGGCCTACTAAATGACCTTGAATTAGGCTATTATATAGAGAAGAAATTAGAAGAATTTAAAAAGAGGCAGTAGGTTTATCTAAAAGCCAGGGCTAGCGAGGCGCCACTCATCTATTTTGTTTTTAAAAAAAGGCAATTTTTGGCTATCTTGAGTAGCTAAAATTCATTGTTTTGAGAAATTTATTTATTCTTTCTTTTGTCTGCATGATAGCAGCTGTTGGGTGTAAAGAAAAGCCTAAGAGTTTTGACAAGTTCAACGCCAATGCACCCGTATTTGTTGACATAGCGGTAGTCGCTACTCAAATAGTCGATAAGTCGGTAGAAGTTACGGGAACTGTTTTAGCAACTGAGTCCATTGAATTACATCCTGAAACCAATGGTAGAATTACTTATTTGCAAATTCCTGAGGGAAAATTGGTGCAAGCGGGTACGGTTTTAGCCAAATTAAATGATGCAGACTTACAAGCCCAATTAGAAAAAATTAAAGTACAATTAGAGCTAGCTTCTATTAATGAGCAAAGAAATTTACAATTGTTAAAAGTGAAGGGCATTAATCAAAGCGATTACGATATTTCTTTACAACAAGTGAAAAGTTCAAAAGCCGACTTAGCCTATACACAATCCTTAATTGATAAGACTGTGGTGAAAGCGCCCTTTACTGGACAAATTGGTTTAAGACAAGTTAGTGTGGGTGCATTTATTAATACCACTTCTACTATTGCCACTTTACAAAAAACCGATAAACTTAAAATTGATTTCACAGTTCCTGAAATGTATGAGCCTTATGTTAAAATAGGAAAGTCTATAAAAGTAGAAGGCATAGAAACTGATCATTCAAAAATAAACGCAAACATATTTGCTATAGAACCACAAATTAATGCCACTACTAGAAACATTAAAGTACGCGCAGCATTACAAGGTACAATGTTAGCTGGTGCTTATGTAAAAGTATACCTATCCGAGAATACTAAGAAGCCTACCATTATGGTGCCTACCAATGTTATTATACCTGAATCAAAGAGCAAACAAATTGCCATTGTAAAAAAAGGCATAGCACAATTAGTAGATGTAGAAACTGGATATAGAACTTCAGGTGCTGTTGAAATTACCAAAGGACTCAATGTAGGAGATAGCGTTATTGTTGCAGGAATGCTTTTTGTTAAACAAGGCAGCAAAATTAAAGTAGGTAAAACAGTTGCTATCATTGACATTACTAAATAGAACACTTAAAGTCCCCTTAAATAATCTTATTAGATGAATATATCTGAACTTTCTTTAAAACGTCCTGTACTTGCCACAGTTATGAACCTAGCCATTATTATTTTTGGCTTAGTAGGTTTTTCTTTTTTGGCTTTACGTGAATATCCTGCAATTGATCCACCCATCATTAATGTACAAACTTCTTATTCAGGAGCCAACTCGCAGGTAATCCAAAATCAAATTACAGAACCTTTAGAAAAATCAATCAATGGTATTCCTGGGATTAGAACTATTAACTCTTCTAGTTCTGTAGGTTCTTCTAATATTACTGTTGAATTTAATTTAGGGGTGAATTTAGAAACGGCTGCCAATGATGTGCGTGATAAAGTGAGTCAAGCGGCTAGAAGTTTACCAGAAGATATCAATAATCCGCCCATTGTTTCAAAGGCCGACGCCAATACAGACTTCATTTTGTTAATGACCTTAAGAAGTAAAACAAAAAGTGCTTTTGAATTAACTGAATATGCAGAGAACGTTTTACAACAACGTTTTCAAACTATTGATGAAGTAAGTAGTGTGGGCGTTAGAGGAAAAAGGTTTTCTATGCGTATTTTTCCTGATCCGGATTTATTGAATGCTTATGGCATTGCTTTTAATGATATTCAAACTTCTTTGAATAAAGAAAATGTGGAATTACCAGCAGGTAAAATTAATGGTAAAAAAACAGAGTATATTATTAGAACTTTAGGAAGACTAACTACTGAATCAGATTTTAGAAATATTATTTTAAAACAAGACGCCACGGGTATTGTTAAATTAGGAGATGTTGCTAAAGTAGAATTAGGACCAGAACAAGAAGACCAGGGTACGTTTTTTAATGGTATACAAACTGTCATGATTACTTTGTCTCCGCAGCCAGGGGCCAACTATATTAAAATTGCAGATGAGTTTTATAAAAGATTAGAGGAAGTAAAAAAATCGAATAAATCGGATATTGAATTCGCTGTCCCTATTGATAATACGAAAACAATTCGTCGTGCCTTACAAGAAGTAAGAGAGACTATTTTTATTTCCTTTGGATTAGTGGTACTAGTTATCTTTTTCTTTTTCAGAAACTGGTTAATTGCCATTAGGCCTTTAATTGATATTCCTATTTCATTAATAGCCACTTTCTTTATTATGTACATGGCGGGTTTCTCTATTAATGTATTAACCCTACTTGCTATTGTACTCGCTACCGGCTTGGTGGTGGATGATGGTATTGTGGTCACGGAAAATATTTTTAGAAAATTGGAAGAGGGGCTTCCACTTAGAGAAGCTGCAAGAGAAGGAAGTAAAGAAATTTTCTTTGCTGTTATATCCACCTCTATTACACTTGCTGTAGTATTTATGCCTGTTATTTTCTTGCAAGGTTTTATTGGCTCTTTATTTAAAGAGTTTGGTGTGGTTATTGCAGGGGCGGTATTGGTATCGGCCTTTGTTTCTTTAACTATTACGCCAGTGTTAAACGTTTACCTGAATAGAAAGGATGGTAAACAAGGAAGTTTTTATGAAAAAACAGAACCTTTCTTTAAAGGAATGGAGCTAGGCTATAAGAATTTATTAGCCAAGTTTTTAAAAGTACGTTGGATGGCCTGGGTAATTGTTTTAGCCTGTGTGGTTATTATAGTAGCTATTGGTAAAAATATTCAAAGTGAATTAGCGCCCATTGAAGATAAAGGAGCTATAAGAGTAAATTTAACTGGTCAAGAGGGTATTAGTTATGAAGAAATGAAAGGGAATTTCTTAAAAGCAGTAAAGCTTATTCAAGACTCTATACCTGAACAAGCTTTTACTTTTGGTAGTGTTCCAGGATGGGGACAAGGAGGAAGTTCGGTAAGTAGTAGAGTAGGTTTTGTGCCTATTGACAATAGAAATAGAACACAGACTGAAATAGTAAGTGACTTAAATAAGAAGTTTAGAAAATTCAAAGACGTCAGAGTATTCTCTATTGAAGAGCAAACCATTTCTGTGGGTATGATGTCTAGGGGTTCTTTACCTGTTCAGTTTATTATTCAAAATTTAGATTTCGATAAATTGCATGCTGTTATTCCTAAATTTTTAGACGCTGCAAGAAAAGATAAAACTTTTCAAAACGTAGATGTAAACCTGAAGTTTACTAAACCTGAATTTGATTTAACCATTGATAGAATGCGTGCAAGAGATTTAGGTTTAAGTACTGCCGATATCTCTCAGGCATTGCAATCGGCATTTAGTGGCGCTCGTTCCGCTTATTTTATCATGAACGATCGTCAATATCAAGTGATCACTCAAGTGACAAGAGCAGACCGATCCATGCCTACCGATATTAATAAATTATATATTAGAAATAATAGAGGAGAAAGTATTCCTATTTCAAGTGTATTAAAATTGGTGGAAAATAGTAACCCTCCTACATTATATCATTATAACCGATTTAATTCTGCTACTATTTCAGCTTCTTTAGCGGAAGGTAAAACTATAGGAGACGGCGTTACTGCCATGAATAGAATTTCTAAAGAAATTTTAGATGAATCTTTTCAAACGGCTTTAAGCGGACCTTCAAGAGATTTCACAGAAAGTTCTTCCAATATTTCTTATGCTTTATTTTTAGCATTGATTTTAATTTATTTAGTATTGGCTGCGCAATTTGAAAGTTTTAAAGATCCATTTATTATTATGATTACGGTTCCTTTAGCCATTGCGGGTGCTTTACTATGCTTATGGCTTTTCGGACAAACCTTAAATATATTTTCTGAAATTGGTATTATCATGTTAATTGGTTTAGTGACCAAGAATGGTATTCTAATTGTAGAATTTGCGAATAAGAAAAGAGAAAAAGGATTATCTATTCGAGAGGCGGTATTAGAAGCTGCAAGCCAGCGTTTCAGACCTATTCTCATGACCAGTTTAGCTACTGCCTTAGGGGCATTGCCTATTGCTATTAGTCTAGGCGCTGCGGCCACTAGCCGTAAGCCATTAGGAACAGTGGTAGTGGGCGGTTTGTTATTTTCTTTAGTGCTTACTTTGTTTGTTATTCCTGCAGTATATACTTATGTTTCTTCGAAGCATAAACGAGTAATAGACTAGGAAAATTTGAGTAACTGTGTAGGCGAGTATGAATATATAAATATGAAACTAAATACCTTATTGTGTTTTTTAATTTTATTAGCTGCGTGTACAAGTAGTAAAAATGAAAATAATAATATAACTAACTGGGCACCTAGTTTTCATAAAGTAGATATAGCCAATCCTATTTTAGTTCCCGACACCAGCAGTCGTTTTTTCTGTCCCTTGCAAAATGGTAGCGTTGCTTGGGAAGCCAAAAATGTTCTAAACCCTACAGCACTTGTAAAGGATGGTAAAGTATATTTATTATACCGTGCACAAGATACTGCCATGACTTCCCGTATTGGACTTGCTATTAGTGAAGACGGTATTCATTTTAAAAGACAAGCCCAACCTATATTTTTTCCGGCTAAAGATAGCTTTGCTATTTATGAAGGAAAGGGCGGTATTGAAGATCCAAGAATTGTTGAAATGCCAGGCGGCGGTTATATTTTAACCTATACCGCCTATGATGGAAAAACTGCTCGTTTATGTTTTGCCACTACTAAGGATTTAATTCATTTTCAAAAACAAGGTCCTGTATTAGCCAATGCGAAATACATTAATACTTGGTCTAAGTCTGGAGCAATTGTTGCTGAGAGAGTGGGTGAAAAAATGCTTGCTAAAAAAATCAATAATAAATACTGGATGTATTTTGGAGACACCGATTTATTTATGGCTTACTCCAGCGACTTATTACATTGGGAGGTATTGGAAAATGAAGAGAGCAAAAAAATGGTCTCGGTACTTACACCAAGGCCTGGTTATTTTGATAGTCGTTTGGTAGAGCCTGGCCCATTTGCATTATATACAGAAAAAGGAATTGTACTTATTTATAATAGTAGCAATGCTGCAAATAACAACGACCCTGCCAGTCCAAAATTTACTTATGCTGCAGCACAAGCTTTATTTGATACGGCAGCGCCATATAAGTTAATGGCAAGAGCGGCTGCACCTTTCATTCAACCAGACCAACCCTATGAATTAAAAGGGGAAGTGAATAATGTATGTTTTGTAGAAGGCTTGGTCTATTATAAAGCGCAGTGGTATTTATACTATGGTACCGCCGATTCTAAAATTGCAGTTGCAATGGCTTCTAATCACTAATTTTCGTATCTTGATCTACTAAAGTTGCTGTATGTCCAATCAAAGATTTTTATCCTTAGATGTTTTCAGAGGAATGACCATTTGTTTAATGATCATTGTGAATACACCGGGTGATGGTGCGCATACCTTTGCGCCTTTCATGCATGCAAGCTGGCATGGTTTTACACCTACCGATTTAGTATTTCCTTCTTTCTTATTTGCCATGGGCAATGCCATGAGTTTTGTTTTACCTAAATGGGATAAACTAAGTAGCCCTGCTTTTTTATTAAGAATAACAAAACGCACTGCACTTATTTTTCTACTAGGTTTTTTAATGTATTGGTTTCCTTTTACAGGCCCTTTAAGTGATACAAGAATATTGGGTGTATTGCAAAGAATTGCTTTATGCTATGGTATTGCTGCTATTATTGCGCATTATATGCATGAAAGAGTAATGATGATTTTAGCAGGTATATTATTATTGTCTTATTGGTATATATCTATACACTTTGGGGCTACTGGCGATGCATTAAGTATTACAGGTAATGCAGGTATTCGATTTGATAAATGGATAATGGGCGAAAATCATATGTATCATGGAGAAGGTTTTGCTTTTGATCCAGAAGGATGGTTAAGCACTATGCCTTCCATTGTGAATGTATTAATTGGGTATAGAGTGGGAACCTTAGTGCAAGAAAAAGGAAAAACATACGACGGCCTTACGCATTTATTAATGTGGGGTGCGGGCTTTATGTTCTTAGCCTATATGTGGAATTATCAGTTCCCTATTAATAAAAAATTATGGACTAGCTCCTTTGTGCTTTTAACAGTGGGTTTGGATATGATTATTCTAGCCACCATTATTTATAGAATTGAGCTACACCATCAACATCAATTTGCCAGCTTTTTTGAGGTATTTGGCAAGAATCCGCTTGTTATCTACCTATTTTCAGAACTCCTTGTAAGCTGTCTTAATCTGATCCAAATAGGGAATCAGTCCTGCTTTGAGTGGATTTACTCCAATAGTTTTGCTCATTTAGCTACTTATTGGGCATCCTTCGCCTTTGCCTTTTCTTATATGCTAGTTTGCTGGCTACTAGGTTATATATTAAATAAATATAAGATATATATAAGGGTGTAAATCTTATTAGTCCATTTTTCCCCATTTGTTTTTTTAGGAGCCTTAAACCTTGTACCTTTGCAGCCTCAAAACAGTACATGGAAATAAGAAACATCGCTATTATCGCCCACGTTGACCACGGTAAAACTACCCTGGTAGACAAAATCTTACACGCTACAAAAGTATTCAGAGACAACCAGGAGACTGGGGACTTGATCATGGATAGCAATGAGCTTGAACGTGAGAGGGGAATTACCATTTTAAGTAAGAACGCCTCAGTAACTTATAAGGACGTTAAAATTAACGTTATTGACACACCAGGTCACTCTGACTTTGGAGGTGAAGTAGAGCGTGTATTAAAAATGGCAGATGGCGTTTGCTTGTTAGTAGATGCTTTTGAAGGGCCGATGCCTCAAACTCGTTTCGTTTTGCAAAAAGCTTTACAATTAAATTTAAAGCCCATTGTAATTATCAATAAGGTAGATAAAGAAAACTGTCGTCCCGATGAAGTGCATGATGCAGTATTCGAATTGTTTTTCAATTTAGATGCTACAGAAGATCAATTAAATTTCCCTACTTTTTATGGTAGTGGTAAGAATGGCTGGTTTAACGATAGCCTTACACCTTGTGAAGATATTTTCCCTTTAATGGATGGTATCTTAAAATATGTTCCAGGTCCAGATGTAAAAGAAGGACATACGCAAATGCAAATTACTTCACTAGACTATTCTTCTTTCTTAGGTCGTATTGCCATTGGTAAAGTAGAAAGAGGTACTATCAAAGAAGGACAAAACATTGTACTTGTAAAAGCAGACGGAAGCCTAAAGAAAAATAAAGTAAAAGAATTATACGTATTCGAAGGAATGGGTAAGCGTAAAGTAACAGAAGTAGTTTCTGGTGATTTATGCGCTGTGGTGGGATTAGATGATTTCAGTATTGGTGATACTATTGCTGATCCAGAAAATCCTGAAGCATTACCTGTTATTAGTGTGGATGAACCTACGATGAGTATGACTTTCAGTATTAACAACTCTCCTTTCTTCGGTAAGGAAGGTAAGTTTGTTAC
>CANCRC010000037.1 GCA_947380435.1 Chitinophagaceae bacterium | reverse complement strand
ATTTCTTAACGCTATGGCTCAAGGCTCAGGAGTGAAATACAATATTCACTGATGAACTTTTTAATTTATATCTGCGCGAAAGAGAATTAATACTATTTCGAACGAACTTTGAGCGCAGCGATAGAGAGTGAGAAATAGGTATTTATTCTATTGAAAGCGCAGGATGAAATATAATATTCACAAATGAACTCTTAGAATACTCTTTCGCCATTCAAATAGGTCTTCAATACTTTTACTTGCAGAATACTATCCGTAGGAACTTTCATTAAGTCTTTATCTAAAATGATAAAGTCGGCCTTCTTTCCTATTTCAATACTACCTACTTGTTTCTCCATGCGATTAGCTTTAGCTGCCCAAATGGTCATTCCACGAATGGTTTGCTCACGCGTTAAAGCGTTCTCCATTTGAAAGCCCCCTGCAGGAAAACCTTTACTATCTTGTCTTGCTACGGCTGCTAAAAAAGTTTTAAAAGGATTAATTTCTTCCACAGGGAAATCGGTTCCTAGGGGCAACCAATTATTTTGTGCTAATAATTGCTTGAATGCATAGCCTCCTTTTAAACGCTCTGCACCTAATCTATCTCCTGCCCAATACATATCGCTGGTAGCATGTGTAGGTTGAACAGAAGGTATAATATTGTTATCACCGAAATAATGAAAATCTTCTGCATTCAATATTTGCGCATGCTCTATTCTCCATCTTTTATCATTCTTTCCCTTTAAATATTTTGCATACACTTTCAAAATAGTTCTGTTCGCACTGTCTCCAATTGCATGGGTACACATTTGAAAATCGGTATTAATTAATGTAGCGGCCACACTATCAAAATGCGCAGGGCTACTTAATAAAAAGCCCGTCCAGCTTGCTTTATCGCTATAAGGTTGTAATAAACAAGCCCCGCGTGAGCCTAAGGCGCCATCTCCATATACTTTAATTCCTTTGACCGTTAATCTATCGGTTACATAACCACCGCCTGTAAAATACTTAGAAGTATAAGTACTAGGATTATCACTTAACATTACATACAAACGCATTTTTAAATCATTCGATTTTTGTAAAGCGTCTACCCTATCTACATCTTCCGGACTCAATCCGCAATCGGTAATAGTAGTTAGTCCTGTTGCAAAACAATTTTGCTGTGCAGCAGTCAACCAATCTTTGTAATCTTCATGTGTTGCATCAGGAATTTTTTTCTCCACAATACCTACTGCGTTATCAATTAATAAACCAGTTAATTTTCCGTTCTGCACAGTGAACTGACCTCCTTCAATAGTTTGTCCAGCTTTTACACCTGCTAGTGCTAAAGCATAATCATTGGCAATACTTGCATGACCATCTACCCTTTCTAAAATCACGGGTCTATCTGGAAATAAAATATTTAACTCCGCATTAGTGGGGAACTGCTTACCCGCAAAACGATTCTGATCCCAACCTCTTCCTCTTATCCATCCTTTACCAGGATGCTTTACAGCAAAGGCTTTTACTCTTTCAAGCACTTCTGACCAACTTGGCACAAACATTAAACCTACACTATATAAAGATTGTCCATAACCTAAAAAATGCGCATGCGCATCTATGAAGCCAGGATATATAATGGCATCATGTGCATTCACTGTTGAATCGGACTGATACTCTTTTAAAATATCATCATTGGTTCCAATGGCCACAATCTTACCGTCTTGTATAGCCATAGCCTCTGCCATACTAAACTCATTATTGACTGTATAAATTTGTGCATGATGCACAATTAAATCCACTCTTTGGTTAATACAAGAACTGCAAAGAAGTACAATAGCTATAGCAAATACATTACGCATGGTAAAATGTTTAGAGAATAAAAATAACTAAAAAAAGGTAGAAAAAATAAATGATACTTGAAACTTAGTTCAATAACTCGCAAGGCTTTAAGCCGGTATGCTTTTTAAAAGCTGCAGAGAAATGCGAGATAGAAGAATATCCTAAAAGTGCTGAAACGTCAGTTACACTTAGCGATTTTTCATACAACAAATATTTAGCGTGTTCCATTCTTTGCTGTTGGTAAAAATCAAAGATGGTGGTGCCATACACTTCTTTAAAGCCTTTTTTTAAGTAACATTCGTTCATAGCCACTTTACGACTAAGCTCTTTTATGGTAATAGGATCGCCAATATGTTGTAATAAAAATTCACGTGCTTGATAGATACTTTCCTTGCCCCTCTCGTCTGCTAAAAACTTACAAGTAAAGACCACTTCTTTTTCTTCAATGATACTTTCTAAACTATACACTAACAATTCATGAATTTTTGCATTCACAAAAATATTTTCTAAAGAACCGCTGTAACTATGATTCAATAAGGCATCTAGCGTATGTCGTTTCTTCAAACTTAGTGGAAATGTTTTAGTAAAATTGTCTGTATGTTTAAAAGCTAGCAACTCATCTTTTTTATTATTTGTTTTTACATTATGCACAAACTGATGTAAAAAAGTAGCTGTAAAGTGAAAAGAGAAAACATCAATGGTGCGCATAGGTCCTTCACATTCTGAAGTAGGTAATTGATTACAACCACCACAAACCTTATTGTCACAGTATCTGTTTCCAGAAATACAAAACCTTAATTCTAAATAGTTTTCCTTGGGCCTTTGTGCATTGTAGTGGTAAACAAACATGCCCGTATCTTCTGCACCCCAAGGCGCATGAGCTTGATACCTTTTAATTTGGTATTGGGTAGACCCAGGTATGCGCTGCTCCTTGCTATATAGCAATGCCATCCCACTAAAACCATGGGCTGTATTTACCTGCTTTAAGAGCTCTTGTACCTCTGTCATGAGTACAAAATTAAGACATAAAGCCTAAAGCAACTATTTGACCCCAAAATCTGACCTAAAAATGACAGAAAAAACACGCCTTTTTGAGGCCAAAAAACTATTCACAAAATGGCTAAAATGGGGATAACTAAATCGAGTCCAAAACAGGCTTTAAACCCTTAATTATCTTAAGTTTGTATGCATTCGGAATGCATCGAAAAACTAACCAATTTTATTACAATTATGTCCAACGATTTACAGTCAAACGAATCTGCCGAAAATAAGAATTATGGCGCCGATAGTATCCAGGTTTTAGAAGGCTTAGAAGCCGTTAGAAAAAGACCTGCCATGTACATTGGCGATGTAGGCTCAAAAGGGCTTCACCATCTTGTTTATGAGGTGGTCGACAACTCTATCGATGAGGCCTTAGCTGGCTATTGCTCTCATATCGAGGTAGCCATCCATGAGGATAATTCCATCAGCGTTCAAGATAATGGTCGTGGTATTCCTACTGCCATGCATACTAAGGAAAAGAAATCGGCATTAGAAGTAGTTATGACGGTACTTCATGCGGGGGGTAAATTTGATAAAAATACCTACAAGGTTTCTGGTGGATTACACGGTGTGGGTGTGAGTTGTGTGAACGCCTTAAGTACTAAATTACTAGTGACCGTAGAAAGAGAAGGAAAAATATTTGAACAAGAATATTCTATTGGTGTTCCTAAATATGCCGTTAGAGAAGCGGGCACCAGCGATAAAACAGGAACACGTGTTCACTTCTGGCCTGACTTAACCATCTTTCAAGAGTCGGTGTATAAAAGAGAAATTTTAGAAAGTCGTTTACGCGAGCTTTCTTATTTGAATAAAAGAATTAGCATTACCATTACCGATTTAAGAGAGAAAGACGAGACAGGAAATTTCTATACTAAGAATTTTTATAGCGAAGGGGGTATTGTGGAGTTTGTTCAAATGTTAGATAAAAACGGAAATAGAAATCCGATTATTTCTCAACCCTTGTATGTGGAAGGTTTGGATGAGGCTTCCAATGTAATGGTAGAAGTAGCTTTAACCTACAACGACGATTTTAAAGAAAACATTTTCTCTTACGTAAACAATATCAATACTATTGAAGGTGGTACGCACGTAACGGGTTTTAGAACTGCGCTTACCCGTGTATTTAAAAGTTATGGCGATAAAGAAGGTTTATTTGAAAGAGCTAAAGTAACTGTTGAAGGAGATGATTTCAGAGAAGGCTTAAGCGCTATTATTTCTGTAAAAGTGCCAGAACCTCAATTCGAAGGTCAAACAAAAACTAAATTAGGTAATAGTGAAGTGAGTGGTGTAGTGCAAACTACCGTTTCTCGCGTATTAGAAGCTTATTTAGAAGAGAATCCGAAAGAAGCTAAGTATGTAATCTCAAAAATTATTTTGGCAGCACAAGCGCGCGTAGCCGCTAAGAAAGCGCGTGATATGGTTCAACGTAAAACGGTACTTACGGGTGGTGGCCTACCTGGTAAATTGGCCGATTGTTCAGATAGAGATCCGGAAAGATGTGAACTATACTTAGTCGAAGGAGACTCTGCGGGTGGTACAGCCAAACAAGGTCGTGATAGAGGTTACCAAGCTATTTTACCTTTACGTGGTAAAATCTTGAACGTAGAAAAAGCAATGGAGCATAAAATATACGAGAATGAGGAAATTAGAAATATGTATACAGCTCTTGGTGTAACAGTAGGCACACCCGAAGATCCTAAAGCATTAAACATTGCGAAGCTTCGTTATCATAAATTAATTATCATGACCGATGCCGATGTGGATGGATCTCACATCGCAACACTTATTCTTACTTTCATTTTCAGATACATGACCGAGCTTGTTCAAAACGGATACGTTTATATTGCACAACCTCCTTTGTACTTAGTGAAAAGAGGTAAAGAGCAAGAATACGCTTATAGCGAAGAGCAAAGAAAAGCATTAGTTATAAAATTAGGCGGTGGTAAAGAAGACGCCGTAACTATTCAACGTTACAAAGGTTTGGGAGAGATGAACGCAGATCAATTATGGGAAACCACCATGGATCCAGCACGTAGAACCTTGAAACAAGTAACCATTGAGAGTGCTGCAGAAGCCGATCGTATCTTTAGTATGCTGATGGGTGACGATGTAGCTCCTAGAAGGGAATTCATTGAAACACATGCCAAATACGCTAAAATTGATGCCTAAACCCATGATTTAATACGTTTTTTGGCCATTTTAACAAAAAATCAAGCCTTTCCGTAAATGAATCACAATAAATGACCTACTTTCAATTAGAAATATTCACTTTAAAATTTATACAAAATGGACACTTCAAAAATGATTAAAGCATATTGCTTAAAAACAAAAGAAAAAAACGTACCAATGCATGACGCTGTCATCACAAAAACTGCAAGAGGCGGTTATATGGCAGGTGGTAATGATGGTAAAGGAAATAAAATGGCTGCCATTTTAAGCGAAACAAATGCGCTGAAGGCAATCGCTGATGGTGTTGCTAAAAAAGGATTCTAGTAAACTTAGTTTACTAAAAAAAGCCCTTTCGTTCAATCGAGAGGGCTTTTTTGTTGGCTAAAGAATTGAAATAAGTTTACACCTGCGCTGGGAAAACACCAGCATGTATTTTTTCTAAGATTGTATAGCAGTGCTGCATAGACTGCACCTCTTTAATAATTAGAATAAAGCTTCTACCCACTTGTTTGAAATGCGCTTTATTCATGTTCTTTTGCGCATAGTCTAGTAACTGTTTAAAAGTCTCAGATTCAAAATAAGGTGAATCGGGTCTGTTAATGAAAAAGCATCTTAAGGTTTGGTCTTTCAAAGTCATTTTTTCAAAACCTAATGCAATAGCAATGCGCCTACAACGAATGGTCATAAATAAATCATGCACACTAGTTGGCAAAGGACCAAAACGATCTACTAATTCTGTTTGCATAAGCGCAAGCTCCTCATCATTTTCTGATTGATCCATTCTAGTATACAAGGATAAACGCTCTCCAATATTTTCTACATAAGTATCGGGAATCATAATTTCCAAATCGGTATCAATGGTACAATCTTGTACAAAATCATCTTGCTTGCTAATTTCTTCTTCAAATAATTCTTTAAAGTCGGAGCGTTTTAATTCACGCACCGCTTCCGCTAAAATTTTCTGATACATTTCAAAACCAATTTCTGCCATAAATCCACTCTGTTCACCTCCTAATAAATTACCCGCACCGCGAATATCTAAATCACGCATGGCTATCTGAAACCCGCTACCCAACTCACTAAACTGCTCTAAGGTTTGTAATCTTTTTCTAGAATCATCGGGCAGGGTACTAATAGGAGGTGCTAATAAATAACAGAATGCTTTTTTATTACTACGCCCCACCCTTCCTCTTAATTGATGCAAGTCACTTAATCCAAATTGATGAGCATTGTTTATAATAATGGTATTCACATTCGGAATATCTACCCCACTTTCTACAATATTGGTACAAACTAATACATCATACCTTCTTTCTATAAAGTCTAATATCTTTTCTTCTAACTGATGTCCTTCTAATTGTCCGTGCGCATAACCAATACTAATATCAGGGCAAAGCTTTTGTATCATCTCGCACATTTCAGCCAAACCTTGCACTCTGTTGTGAATGAAAAATACTTGGCCTCCTCTTTCTGTTTCAAAATAAATAGACTCTCTAATAATGTCTTCATGAAATACCTGTACTTCGGTATGAATGGGTTGTCTATTCGCAGGCGCTGTATTAATAATACTTAAATCACGGGCACCCATTAAACTAAAATGCAAAGTTCTTGGAATGGGTGTAGCCGTTAAGGTTAAGCAGTCAACATTGGTTCTTAATGTTTTTAATTTCTCTTTATGGCCAACGCCAAATTTCTGTTCTTCATCTATGACCATCAATCCTAAGTCTTTGAAATGTACTTCCTTGCCTAGTATACCATGGGTGCCTACTAAAATATCAATCTTTCCTTCTTTTAATTTCTCAATGGTTTCTTTTTTCTGTGCCGCGGATTTAAAGCGGTTTAAATAATCAATGGTCACAGGAAAATCTTTTAGCCTATCTGCAAAAGTTTTAAAATGCTGAAAGGCCAAAATAGTAGTGGGAACTAATACAGCTACTTGTTTACCATCAATGGCTGCCTTGAAAGCGGCTCTCACAGCCACTTCTGTCTTACCAAAGCCCACATCACCACAAACCAGTCTATCCATGGGCGCGGGGGCTTCCATATCTTTTTTTACATCGGCAATGGCCTTGGCCTGGTCAATGGTTTCTTCATAAATAAAAGAAGCTTCCAATTCATGCACCATATAGTTATCGGGAGAAAAAGCAAATCCCACTTGTGCTTTTCTTTGTGCATATAATTTAATTAAATCAAAGGCAATCAATTTTACCTTCGCCTTGGTCTTGTCTTTTAATTTCACCCAAGCGTCCGAACCTAATTTATTCACCTTAGGGGGTGTGCCTTCCTTACCTGTGTATTTAGATATCTTATGTAAGGAGTTAATATTCACATACAAAATATCGCTGTCCTTATAAATAATTCTTACCGCTTCTTGCACCTGCCCATTCACATCTATTTTTTGTAGTCCACTGTACACACCTACTCCATGGTCAATATGGGTGACATAGTCTCCCGGTTGTAAATCACGCAAGGTTCTTAAAGTAATGGCCTTGCTCTTGCTATAGGCTTGTTTTACTTTGTATTTATGATAGCGTTGAAAAATTTGGTGATCGGTATAACAAACTAATTTATGATCATGGTCTATAAAGCCCTCATGAATATTTTTGACAATGGGTGTAAACTTAATTTCCGTTTTTAAATCGGTAAAAATAGCATGCAGCCTTTCTAATTGCTTGGCTTGTTCTGCAAATAAAAATAAATGATAGCCCTTTTTCTCAAGGTCTTGCAGGTTGGCAATTAAATATTGAAACTGTCTATTAAAAGAAGGTTGCGCCTGGGTATTAAAAACCAATTTATCTTTCGAGAGTTGAGCTTGAAAACCCCACTCCAGTATATTTTTTTTAACTAGCTGCAATTCAGTGGCAGCAACTGTTTCAAAGTCCTCCATATGACTCTCTCTTTTGTGAGGGTCGTTTTCATCTACACTATTGGCCTTGCTATGGTGTTCTATAAAATCACCCAAGGCCTCGTACTGATCATTGCCTTTTTGGGAGATGACATTCCAATCTTTCAGCCATATTAAACAGTCCTTGGATAAAAACTCTAGTAAAGGAATTTTTATTTTGTCTTCAAACTGAGTGGTTACATTCGGAATTATATTTACTTGCAATAATTTGCGTTCACTTAATTGAGTGGCGGGATCAAAGACCCTAATACTATCCACTTCTTCTCCAAATAATTCTACACGGTAAGGCTTTTCATTACCAAAAGAATAAATATCAAATATGCCACCGCGTAGTGCAAACTGTCCTGGCTCGTATACAAAGTCGGTGCGCTCAAATCCGTAGTCCACTAATTGCTGCATGAGCCCATTTAAATCTAAGCTGTCATTGGTTTTTATTTGAATAATATTTTGCTGCAAAGTATTGCGCATAATTACTTTTTCAAATAAAGCCTCCGGGTAAGTCACTAGAATTTTCTTATTCCCACCCATGGATATTTTTGTCAAAGCCTCGGTTCGAAGCATCACATGCGAAGGGTTTAATAAACTAAAATTATGTGGGGTTTTATAAGAGGAAGGAAAATAAAATAAATCCATTGCCTCCGTTACACTTTCAATTGAATTATAAAAATAAGCCGCTTCTTCTGCATCATTTAAAACCACCAAATGATTTAGTTGATTGGTTTTTGTATGCGTAAAAATAGTTTGTAAAACAAAGGCTACAGAAGAGCCTTGTAAGTTTTGTAAAAAAATTTGAAAGGGCTTTTCTTCCTGCTGGGACATAGCTATCCTGTCCGCCAAATTATTTAGGAGGGGGGATTGTTGAAAAGGTTCAAACAAAGATTGCTCATTCATAGATCGCCTGCAAAGATACATGCAGTTTTTAAACATTAGTCTATAGAATTCTAGAGATTTACAGTTGTTAGCATAGTAGAGGGCCTAAATGCAGTTCCACAAGCTTTAAAAAAGCTAAAATAACTTATGCAAAGGCAGTTAATGTAGAAAAATATCTTGATTTTGGTAATTTTTTTTCAACAATATTTCTCTTTTATTAATAGCCTCTAATAAGAAAATTCTGCAGAATTCATTGTAATTTTATAGCAGCTAAAGCCTTAATAATCCTACCCTTTGTATATGAAGCATTTTTTATTATTATGTAGTTTTTTATTTTCAATTTGTTTAGTCTCCTATGCACAAAATGAAACGCAAAAAATTTCTTTATTAAATAGTGCTAAATACTTTGAAATAAAATCAAGGGCTAATTATACAGAAGCTATTATTAAGGCGAAAGAAAATGGCTGGCCTATTCGCTATACAAGTAAAAATAATGCCACTGTTAATTTAATTGGCATCGATGCTTTTGGACAACCTAAATACCTCACTACTTTTGCCGATCCTATTCAAGCCATAAGTATTAATGCTAATAAAGTTTGGCCTGGTGGTGGTTTAGGTTTTAATTTAAGTGGCGCCAGCGATATCATGACCAACAGAATTGGTATTTGGGATGAAGGCGTACCTCGACCTACTCATGTGGAGTTCAATGGAAAAGTAGTAGAAAAAGACAATGCCACTAAAACAGTTGATCATAGCACGCATGTAGCGGGTATTATGTTTAGCAAAGGGGTAAATGCTCTTGCAAAAGGAATGGCCTATGGTGTAAAAGGTGCTTATTCCTACGATTGGTTTGATGATGAATCTGAAATGGCTGCAGCTGCTGCTAATGGCTTATTAGTATCTAATCACTCCTATGGTAATATTGCGGGATGGGATTATAATAGCGACTCATCGCGTTGGGAATACAATGGAAAATGGAATGAAAAAGAAGACTACAAATTTGGCTATTATGATGATGGCGCGCAAGCCTATGATTCTATCGCCTATAATGCCCCAAATTATTTAATAGTAAAATCGGCTGGCAATGCACATTCAAGTGTAGGACCTAAAGTAGGTGATAGCTATTGGAGAAGAGATGAAAAAGGAAAATGGTATAATGCAGGAAACAGACCCGATAGTTTAAGTAGTAATAATGCCTACGAGACACTTCCGATGGATGTCAATTCAAAAAATATTTTAACAGTAGGAGCTGTATCAGGCATTGCCTCGGGCTATGCTAAAAAAGAAGATGCTGTAATGACAAGTTTTAGTAGTTGGGGCCCCACCGACGACGGTCGAATTAAACCAGATATTGTTACAGATGGGCTATCGGTCTATTCCACCATCGGCACCACCGACTCCACTTATGGCTATTCTAGTGGCACTTCCATGGCCTCTCCAGGCGCAGCCGGTTCCTTATTTTTATTACAAGAACTGAGTCAACAAATTGTGCCGAATAAATTTATGCGTTCCGCTACCATTAAAGGCTTAGCCATTCATACTGCCAATGAAGCTGGTTTATTCCCAGGCCCAGATTATAAATTTGGATGGGGCTTACTAAATATTGGTGAAGCTGCAACTGTATTAAGCAATGCACTTACCAATAATAATAGTAGCACTAGCGTTGATTTAGTCTATGAAAATGTTTTACAAAACAAAGCCTCCTATTCAGTAAGCGTAATTGCCTCTGGTAATAAACCCTTAAAAGCAACACTTGCCTGGACCGATGTGAAAGGAGATATTGAAACTAGCTTAAACGATACCACGCATCGTTTAGTGAACGACTTAGATTTAAAAATTACCAAGGACAGCATTATCTATTATCCTTGGAAATTAAATCCAAAAATTCCAGACAACCCTGCTTCAAGAGAAATTAATTGGGTAGACAATGTAGAAAAAGTAGAAATTGATTCCACCTTAGTAGGTACTAGTTATACTATTACAGTGAATCATAAAAATAATTTAGTAAGAGGACAGCAAGCCTACTCCTTAATAGTGAGTGGTGCAGGGGGAACTACTTATTGTACATCCACTGCTACTAGTGCAGCAGGCACTAGAATGGATAGCGTTACACTTGGAACGAATGCATTTGCAAATACAGGCACAAAACAATATATAGACAATAGTAATATTATCATTAACGCAGAACCCAATGGTAGTTTACCTATAAGTATAAAATTAGGTAGCACAGATGCTTCAGACAATACACGCTTTGTAAAAATATTTATCGATTATAATAACAATGGCAGTTTCGAGGATACAGAAACCGTGCTTACCAGTGCAGCATTAAAAAATGGAACGTATACTGGTATGATTAGTTTTCCTGCAAGCTTAGTAACGGGAAAGATTACCAAACTTAGAATTGTAGTAACAGAAACCGATGCCAGTGCTAATGTGAAAGCATGTGGAACTTATAGTATAGGTGAAACACAGGACTATACTTTAAAAATTATAAACCCTTCCAACGATTTACAAGTTTCAGAAATTGTAAACCCTATTGCAGGTTTAGCAAAGAGAGATAACCAATTTATTACTGCAAAAATTGTAAACCTAGGTTCTACCGCACAATCTAATTTACCTCTAAGTTTAGTGGTGAAAAAAGGAAGCAGTACTGTTTTATCTATCAATGAAATTTTTGCAGGCAGACTAAATGGTCAAGAAAGTATGAACTATACTTTCCAAAAACCTATTAATATTGAAGCTGGTCAAACTTATACATTTACCGCCTCTGTCAACCTAGCCAGCGATCAGCAAAAAGGAAATAATAGCATAAGTGCTACAATTGTTAGCGCTGCGGCCATAGCTGCACCTATAGCTACTGCCATTAATTGCAATGGTTCTTTAACCTTATCTGTTTCTTCTCCCAATACGACAGCAAATTATATCTGGTACGATTCTGCTAACTTACAAAATCCTATAGCAGTGGGTGCTAGTCCTTCAGGTGGCGTTAGTGCAAAGAGTAAATTATATGTTACACAGGGTTATCAAACCACAGTGGGCCCCTTAACTAATACTAGCTTAGGTAGCGGTGGCGGGTATAATAATTTTTCAGGCAACTTTGTAAAAATAAATGCAACGGGACCACTTACTATTGAAACGGCTAAATTATATACAGGCTATCCTGGAAAAGTAGATTTTGTTTTAGCCACTTTTAATACTTTCTCTGCCGATGGAACTTCTTATTCTTATTATCCCATACAAACTACTTCATTAAATGTGCCTGCAAGTAGCCCTTCACCCATTGCAGCTACTACTTCTGCTGGCACACCGTTGGTGGAAACAGATACAGGAAGAATTTATGCACTTAATTTAAAAATTGCACAAGCAGGCGACTATATCATTATCATTAAATGTGATAGCGCTACTGTATTTAGAAATAATGGCTTAAAAGATCCTACTTATCCTATTGGGCCTTCTAAAGTATTTAGTTATACCGGCAATAGTGTTCAAACCGCTTCAGGTAATTATCAAAATTATTTTTACTTTTTCTATAGCACACAAATTCTTGCTGGTGACGGCATGAGTGCTGCTACTGAAGTAATTGTGAATACCTCCGAAAAGCCCAGCTTCATTTTTTCAGATACTACACTAAAAGCTTCTAGCGCCTCTACTTATCAATGGTATCTAAACGATGAAACTATTGTGGGTGCTACCAATCAAACTTACCGCCCCAAGGCTAATGGAATGTATAAAGTGGGCACTAAATTAGGCAGCTGCAATTCTGTTTCAGACAGCAGGCTCATTATGGTAACAGCCATTGAAGAAGCCCCAGCCAAAGAAATTAGTTTAAGAATCAGTTCAGATGATTATATTGAGAACATGATTAAAGGAAGCAGCTTCTATGTTCAGTTTAGCAATATACAAACAGAAAATATTAGTTTAGACATTATGAATTCAATGGGGAACAATGTATTTCATAAAGAAAATTTAATCAATCAAAGAAGTCCGCAACACGTAAATATAAATAACTTAACTACCGGGGTTTACTTTGTTAAAATTTATGCCAATAAAAAGGTGTATGTTCAACGGGTATTCATTACTAATAATTAAAATGAACTATTATGGCACTAGAATGGATGGAAGCAGTTCTTACTAAAATAGAGAACGAAACTCCCAATACAAAAAGATTTTACTTTGAAATACCAAGTTTAGAAAAATTTGATTTTATACCTGGACAGTTTGTAACATTGGACCTGCCTATTCATGAGCAAAAAAATAAAAGATGGAGAAGCTATTCCATTGCCTCAGAACCTAATGGCACCAATACTTTTGAACTAGTAATTGTTTTGTTGGAAGGCGGATTAGGTACTACCTATTTATTCAATGAGGCTAAAGTGGGTACGAAAATTACTTTAAGAGGGCCACAGGGTGTATTTGTACTTCCTAAAAACTTTGAAAACGATGTATACTTTATTTGTACAGGAACTGGTATTGCACCATTCAGGTCAATGATAAGATATATACACGAACATAAAATTGCACACAATAATATTCACCTCATTTTTGGCTGTCGTAAATTTGAAGATGGTTTATATATTGATGAATTAAAAGAATTAGAAGCAAAAGAACCAGGTTTCCATTTTCACCCTTGCTATTCTAGAGAAAACGAAGTACCAGCGGGCTCCCATAAAGGGTATGTACACCCCGTGTATCAAGAATTATTAAAAGAGAACAAAGAAACTGCACATGTATGGTTATGCGGTTGGAAAGCCATGATTGATGATGCGCGTAAAAACATGACCGACTTAGGGTTGGATAAAAAGCAAGTGCATTTTGAATCTTTTGGATAAAAACTTCGTTATTCAAAATAACTCAATTATTTCTTTCGAAAACTTCGTCATTCAAAATACTAATTTTTCGCTCGCTCTGCGCAATGCTCGAAAGCTCGCTCAAAATTGTATTTCTGAATGCCTACGATTTAACAAGAATTACTCATTATTTAGCGCAAACAATCATTAGCGCTATTAATTAATATGCGCTAAGACCAACTCCTTAATTTTACTTAATGCAATACGCTCTTGCAACATACTATCGCGGTAGCGAATGGTGGCAGTGCCGTCCTCTTTAGTTTGATGATCGATGGTGACGCAAAATGGCGTTCCGATGGCATCTTGACGACGGTATCTTTTTCCAATGGCATCTTTCTCTTCATAAAAACAATGGAATGATTTTTTACAATCGTCCATTAATTCTTTAGCAAGTTCAGGCAAGCCATCTTTTTTAGTCAAAGGAAGTATGGCTAATTTATTAGGTGCTACTCTAGCTGGTAAATGTAAAACCACTCTTGAATCGGTGGCACCATCTTCTTTATGAATTATTTCCTCTTCGTAAGAATTAGCTAATATCAATAAAAACATTCTATCTAATCCAATTGAAGTTTCAATCACATAAGGTACATAGTGCTGATTAATCTCTGTATCAAAATACTGCATCTTCTTCTTACTGAATTCCTGATGACGGGTTAAATCAAAATCGGTACGAGAATGAATACCTTCTACTTCTTTAAATCCAAAAGGGAATTCATATTCTATATCTAAGGCCGCATCGGCATAGTGTGCTAATTTAACGTGGTCATGAAAACGGTATTTTTCTGGTGCAATGCCTAAGCTTAAATGCCATTGCATACGCTCATTCTTCCAATGCTCATACCACTCTTTTTGGGTACCTGGCTTAATAAAAAATTGCATTTCCATTTGTTCAAACTCACGCATTCTAAATATAAACTGACGTGCTACAATTTCATTTCTAAAAGCCTTCCCCGTTTGCGCAATACCAAAAGGAATTTTCATCCTGGCAGTTTTTTGCACATTTAAAAAATTCACAAAAATACCTTGAGCCGTTTCTGGTCTTAAATATATGGTGCTAGCTTCTTCTGCCACAGCTCCAATCTCTGTAGAGAACATTAAATTAAACTGTCTTATCTCTGTCCAATTACTTGTCCCACTTACAGCACAAGTAATTTTATTTTCTTCAATGAGTTTTTTCAAGCCTTCAAAATCTTCTTTGGCAAGTAAGGCGTCCATATCTGCTAGCAATTTATCAGCGGCAGCATTATTTCCTTTCGCTATTAAAGCATCGGCATGGCCTTCTATTAAATGATCTACTCTATATCTTTTTTTACTTTCTTTATTGTCAATTAAGGGATCACTAAAACTATCAACGTGCCCACTTGCTTTCCAAGTAGTAGGATGCATAAAAATGGCAGCATCAATACCCACAATATTCTCATGCATTTGCGTCATGCTATTCCACCAATAGTCTCTAATATTTTTTTTCAATTGCGCACCATAAGGACCGTAATCATAAACAGCGCTTAATCCATCATATATTTCACTACTAGGAAACACGAATCCGTATTCCTTGGCATGGGAAATAATTGCTTGCAATGTGTTATCTGGTTGTACCTTACTCATAGGCTGCAAATATACTGCGAGATTATATTACCTATGTAATTTTTCGTTGTTTTGATGCCTAGAAGCGTCTCGAAGGCTTTTCTTTTGAATATTTTTCTCCAAAGCAGTGGCTAAATCAATCCCCGTTTGGTTGGCTAAACAAATTAATACAAATAAAACGTCGGCCATTTCATCTGCTAACAAGGCTTCCTCTTCTTTATTTTTAAAGGACTGATCCCCAAATTTACGCACCATAATTCTCGACAACTCCCCCACTTCTTCCATTAAAATACCCAAATTAGTGAGCTCACTAAAATACTTTACGCCCACTGTTTTTATCCAATTATCTACTTTTTCTTGCGCGGCTTGTAATGTTATTTCATTTCCCATTTGAATACTTTATGAATGTTACTATTTATTTATCTTATTGCTTTTTATTACACTAGTTTAAAAGTCTTAGTATTAATTATTCTTTATTTTTTGAGTCTACTATTATAGTCACAGGTCCGTTATTAACCAATGCTACCTGCATGTCTGCGCCAAATACGCCAGTTTGAATGGGCGCACCCATATCGGTAGTCAATTGCTTTATCATGGCCTCATATAAAGGAACTGATATATCATGTTTTGCAGCGGCAATATAAGAAGGCCTGTTTCCCTTTTTGGTGCTTGCATGCAAGGTAAACTGACTCACTAGTAAAATATTACCCCCTACTTCTTTTACACTCCAATTCATCACCCCCTCGGCATCATCAAATATGCGCATTTGAACTATCTTATTAGATAGCCATTGAACATCCTCCATGGTATCGGCCGTTTCGATGCCCAAAAGTACTAATAAGCCCTTTTGGATAGACCCTACCAGTTTACCCTCAATGCTAACGCTAGCCTCATTTACTCTTTGAATAACTACTTTCATATTATTGCCAATTTCTGCATGAAGATAAACAAAACTATTTTCACTAATTTAGCTGTAATTTCAATGCCTTGAGTAGTATAAAAAAATTAGCCAGTCAAACCGCATGGTACGGGCTTAGCTCTATAGCAGCTAGGTTTATTAGTTATTTGCTGGTACCCTACCTTACTTATAAGTTTACCGAGTCGGCCTATGGAGAAATGTCCATTGTTTACTCTTTTATACCATTCTTAAATGTGATTGTTACCCATGGCATGGAGACCGCTTATTTTAGATTTGGGAGCAAAGAAAATGAAGAAAAAATATACCATACCAGTAGCTTTTCTATGATTATGGTAACGGCAGTTGTTTTAATGATACTCATTAAATTTAGTGCCCCTATTGCGCAACTTTTACAAATTACGGCACATCCAGAATATATTACGTTAATGGCATGGGTGGTAGGATTAGATGCACTTGCTACCATTCCTTTTTCAAGATTAAGAATGGAAGGCAAACCGAAAAAATTTGCCTTTATAAAAATTGGCGGCATTATTTTAAATATACTAGCTACTTATTATTTTATAAGTATACTTCCAAATTATATGGCCACTCATTCGGGCAGTATTTTAACGAGTTGGTATAAACCCGATTGGGCAGTAGGCTATGTATTATTAGCAGGCATTGTTCAAAATGTTTTTGTTTTATTATTACTTAAAAAAGAAATTGGAGCCTTACGCTTTAATTTTGATTTTGATTTATGGAAACAAATGATACTGTATGCGCTTCCTCTAATTATAGTAGGATTTGGTGGTATGGTAAATGAAACATTTGATAGAATTATGTTAGGCTGGTGGGCGCCAGGTGGTTCAGTGGATGCCAATAAAGCCATCGTAGGTATTTATAGTGCTTGTTATAAATTATCTATACTTATTACTATTTCAGTACAAGCTTTTAGAATGGGTGCAGAGCCTTTTTTCTTTAAACAATCTACAGAAGAGAATGCACCAAGGACTTATGCTAGGGTGATGAAATTTTTTGTCATTACTTTATGTATTATGTTTTTAATGGTGGTTTTATATTTAGACATTTGGAAAGAATTTATACGCAATCCCGCCATGTACGTAGGACTGCGCGTAGTACCCATTTTATTAATAGCCAATATATTTTT
>CANCRC010000036.1 GCA_947380435.1 Chitinophagaceae bacterium | reverse complement strand
CCCGATTTCTCTCAAGTGGAAGTAGATCAACTAGTAACTAACTTAACACGTTTCAATATTTTCTTACCAGAAAAAAGAGCCTTTTTTTTAGAGAATGGCGACTTATTTTCCGGCTTAGGCAATTACTTCATTAGTCCATTTTATTCTAGAACCATTGGACTTGACAAGGAAGGTAATACCATACCTATATTACTTGGGGCAAGGGTTTCTGGTAACTTAAATTCAAGTACCAGAATTGGAATGATGAATATTCAAACAGGATCCAAAGGAAGTTATTCACCAGAAAATTTTTCAGCGTTCACCATTCAAAAAAGATTTTGGAAAAGATCTTTATTCAAAACTTATTTTTTAAATAGAGAAAATTTTATTTCAGCTGCAGAGATTAAAAAAAATCCAATGGATGAATATGGAAGAAATGCAGGTATAAGTTTAGACTTAGCCAATATCGAGGGTACCAAAGAAGCAAAAATGAGTTACCATCAATCCATCAAACCTACTATTAACAGTAAGGATGCATTTTATGAAGCTTCTTATTCTAGAACCATCAACAACTGGCGTTTCTTGGGGCAAACGGGCAATGTGGGTAAAAATTATTATACCGATATGGGCTATGTCCAAAGAATTGATAATTACGATGCCTTAAGAGATACCACCATTCGAGTGGGATTTAAAGATGTTTATGCGAACGTAACCAAAAGGATATTTATAAACAATGGAAAAATTGGTAGAATAGAATTTTCATTGGATGGATTCGTGGTATTCAATGCAGATAATAGCTTTAGTGAAAATGAAAACACTTTAAAGATAAAAACAGAGTACAGAAATAGTTCAGGTTTGGCATTAACATTCACTAATTCAGATCTTAATTTATTATACCCTACCAAACCAGGTGATGGCATCCCCTTACCTTCAGGAAATTACAAATACAGCCAATTCAATTTGTTATATAATTCTGACATGCGTAAAATGTTTAGTTGGAATTCAATGTTAACCATGGGGCAATACTATAATGGTAATATTACAGGACTTGGAGCAGGTATCATATGGAGAAATCAGCCCCATTTAAGTTTTTCATTGAACGCAGAAATAGATAAAATTCAATTGCCCAAAATTTATGGAAATAACAATTTAATTTTAATTGCTCCTAAATTGGAATACAACTTTAATACTAAGTTATTCTGGACCACTTTTGTTCAATTTAATACACAAACCAATAATTTCAACATCAATAGCCGTTTGCAATATAGGTACAAACCTATGAGTGATTTCTTCTTGGTTTACACAGACAACTACTACACCGACCCTATGCTTAAAAATAAAAACAGGGCGCTTATCTTTAAGTTCAATTATTGGTTTAATTTGTGATAGCAAATTAAACGTATGGGTAACTCCTTTTCCATTTCAGGTCAATATGTAGATATTCTTAAAAAGCATATCTACCCCGCTACTATTAGGGTTCAGAATGGTATCATTGAGTCTATTGAATCTACTATGGAAGCCCCCATGCAGTATTTACTACCTGGCTTTATTGACGCCCATGTGCATGTAGAAAGTAGTATGCTTATTCCTAGCTCTTTTGCTCGTTTAGCTGTAACGCATGGCACTATTGGAACCATCAGTGACCCTCATGAAATTGCCAATGTATGTGGTATGGAAGGTGTTCAGTATATGATTGACAATGGTAAAAAAGTTCCTTTTCATTTTTTCTTTGGGGCGCCTAGCTGTGTGCCTGCCACTGTTTTTGAAACAGCAGGTGCTGCTATTAATAGTAATGATGTGGCTAGTTTATTAGCCAACCCCGATATTTATTATTTAAGTGAGATGATGAATTTTCCTGGCGTTTTATTGAATGACGAGGAGGTGATGAAAAAAATAGCGACAGCACATAAACTAGGCAAGCCGGTGGATGGACATGCTCCCGGACTTAGAGGAGATGATGCTAAAAAATATATTGAAGCAGGCATTAGCACCGATCATGAATGTTTTACCATAGAAGAGGCCTTAGATAAACTTCAGCATGGTATGAAAATTTTGATTAGAGAAGGAAGTGCTGCTAAAAATTTTGAAGCCTTGTATGAATTAATTCAGGACCACCCTTCTATGATAATGCTTTGTAGTGATGATAAACACCCGGATAGTTTAGTAGAAGGACATATTAATAGTTTGTGTGCGCGCGCAGTAGCGAAAGGTATTGACCCACTGCTAGTCTTAAGAGCTGCCTGCATTAACCCTGTGGACCATTATAAACTACCTACAGGAAAAATGCAAGTGGGTGATGCTGCTAATTTTATAGTAGTTCAAGACCTAGTCTCTTTTAAAGTAAATCAAACTTATATTAAGGGAGCATTGGTTGCAGAAAATGGAAAATCTTTTATTAAAGCGGTAAGTGAAAAAGCCATTAATAAATTTGATGCAAGAAGTATTGAAGAAAATAATATTCAAATTAGTTTGAATGAATACCCACAGCAAGACGGAAAGATAGCTGTTATGGAAGCCATCGATGGGCAACTTATTACAAATAAATTATGGCTAAGCCCAAAATTAGATGCTGGTAAAATCGTATCTGATACCGAATCTGATGTTTTAAAAATGGTGGTCTATAATAGGTATTTTGCAGCTCCTCCTAAAATGGCCTTTATCAAAAACTTTGGTTTTAAAAATGGAGCCATTGCCTCTACCGTAGCGCACGATAGTCATAATATAATAGCAGTGGGTGTATCTGATACCGATATTGTGCATGCGATTAATTTAGTGATTAAAGAACAAGGAGGAATTAGCTGTGTAAGTGCTAATGAAATAAAACTAATGGGGCTACCCGTGGCAGGGCTTATGAGCTTAGAAGATCCTTATAAAGTGGCGGCCAATTATACAGCTATTGACTTAATGGCTAAAAGCTTGGGATCTAGCCTTGGCTCTCCCTTTATGACACTCAGTTTTATGGCTTTACTAGTTATTCCACATCTTAAATTGAGCGATAAAGGCCTTTTTGATGGAGATGGCTTTAAATTATTTTAAAATAGGAAAGAAGAAACTTAGATTTGAAAAAAAATACATGCCATGGTACATCATTTAAGCAAGCAGCATAGTTTAATGAGCAATTGGATTGCAGAATTAAGAGATGTGACTGTTCAAAATGACAGAATGCGTTTTAGAAGAAACTTGGAAAGAATTGGTGAAGTAGCTGCTTATGAGATGAGTAAGTTAATGCCTTCGAAAATACAGGCCACCAAAACTCCATTAGGCGTTCATGAATCAAAAGTATTAGTAGAACAACCTGTACTCGCTACTATTCTAAGAGCAGGGCTACCCTTACACCAGGGCATGTTAAACTATTTTGATAAAGCCGACAATGCTTTTATTTCTGCCTATCGCAAACATCATGATAATGGAAGTTTTGAAATAAGTATTGAATACTTAAGCTGCCCCGATTTGAATAATAGAATTTTAATTGTTTCCGACCCTATGTTGGCCACAGGTGCTTCTTTAATACAAACCATTCATGCGCTAACTAAAATATATAAACCCAAGGAAATACATATTGTAGTAGCTATTGCAAGTAAAGAAGGAATTGAGAAGGTCCAAGCCGCAATAGGTAAAGACATCCCTATTTGGTGTGGTGATATTGACGAGACCTTGAATGATAAAAGCTATATAATACCTGGCTTAGGCGACGCTGGCGATCTTGCCTTTGGCACTAAAATGCAATCCTAATCCCTTCTAGATTAAGACTAGTTCGTATCTTTAGCAAAACTATCATTTGCTTAAAGAACTCATTTTAGCTATTCGTGCCTATTTTACAGCACACCGTTTTATTCTAGAACATAAGTTATGGAAGTGGATGATATTACCTGGTATTATCTATGCCTATTTATTTTTAGTAGGCATGAACTATTTTAG
This sequence comes from Chitinophagaceae bacterium, assembly GCA_947380435.1. GTDB lineage: Bacteria > Bacteroidota > Bacteroidia > Chitinophagales > Chitinophagaceae > Sediminibacterium. The sequence continues at coordinate 13,498 of CANCRC010000036.1, read as the reverse complement.
TCAATCCTCTAGTTTTTTTATTGAAGCCATTATTTTAAAAACAGGATTAAAATCTTGGGTAGATAATTTAAGCAGTGATTTAATTGGCTTTTTTATTACCATGGGTAGTTTCTGGTTATGGTTTACCTTACTCTTATTTTATTTCGCTCTATTCAAATATTTATTTCTTTTATTATTTGCACCCTACTTCTCTTATTTTCATTTAAGAATAGAAGCTATTAATAAAAAAGAGGCCTTTGTATTTAATTTTAAAGCCTATCAAAAATTGGTACTAAGGGCTTGGCTATTAAATGTCACTAATTTATTATGGCAAACGGTTTACTTAATTCCCATTGTTATTGTTTGCACACTTCCCATTGTAGGTTGGTTTACACCTTTTTTTACTATTATTTTAGAATGTTATTTCTTTGGTTATGCCATGCTAGATTATGGCTTAGCTACTGAAAAGCAAAATAAAGTAGCTACTGCCGCTTATGTCAATAATCACAAAGGTTTACCTATTGGCAATGGGCTTGTTTTTTACATAATGCACTTAATTCCTATTATAGGTTGGATTACTGCTCCTTTTTATTCACTTATTGCAGCACAATTGAATACCCAAGAACTTAAAGACAAAGTATTATGAGCCTAGGCAAAGTTTTTTTACTACCCATGATTTTACATGAAGAAGGCTGGGAGGCCTTGCCTACTGATATCGTAAAATGGATTGAGGGCTGCGATGCCTTTTTTGTAGAAGAGGAAAAAACAACAAGACGCTTTTTCAAAAAACTATGGAAGGAAATGGTCATTGATAACTATACTTGGTATCCTATTCATAAAGTGGAGGCCGAACAAATAAAGGCATTTAAGGATTTACTGAAAAAAGGAAAAAATATTGGTATTATTTCTGAGGCAGGTTGTGCAGGCATTGCCGATCCTGGACAAATACTAGTAGCCGCTGCACAAGAAATGGGCGTTAGTATTAAACCCTATACAGGGCCATCTTCCATTTTATTATCCCTAATGGCCAGTGGTATGAATGGAAATTTATTTCAGTTTCATGGCTATTTACCTATTGATGTAACAGAAAGAAAGAAAAAAATTCAAGCCTTAGAGGCCGATGCCATTCAAAGAAATTGCACACAGTTATTTATTGAAACACCTTATCGTAATAATCAATTACTAGAAACTATTTTAAATACTTGTAAGCCTCATACCAAATTATGTATTGGCGTGGATATTACCGGACCTACTGAATCTATTATTACAGCTACCATGTCGGACTGGAAAGCAAAATTGCCGGAGCTGCATAAAAAATTAGTTATTTTTTTAATTGGCGCCTAGACAATTAGCAGTTCTAAGAAATTAGAAAAACGTATTTACCGCATCAAAACAAATGAAAAAATGAGCTAGTATGCCGGATGGAAAAATCTCCTCAGCATATCAGAGCAGCTCATCCCCTTTTATTTATTTCCTCTATCTTATTAATAGGTATTGTTTTTGCCCATTATATATTAGCGCCTCATTATACTATGGGTAGTAAAGAGGCTACGGGTATACTTATAGGCTCTTTACTTATTGTAATTTGTATCATACAATATACTCCAAGAGGCCTAACACATAATAGTAGCCTAGTTTTTTATAATAGTACCCTATTCATAGTAGTTTTTGTATGGGGCATTGTACTTTTTTATATAACCAAAGAAAAAAATATTTTTCAAATACCTTATCCTGAAAAATTTATAAGGCTTTGTAGAAATGCAGTCATAAGTAAAATAAATAAAAGTATTTACTCCCAGGAAGCGAATGGTTTTGCCCAAGCATTAGTATTAGGTGTGAAAACCGACTTAGATAAAGAAATACTTGTGGCTTACAAGCAATTAGGCATTATACATATTATAGCCATTAGTGGCATGCACCTTGAAATTATTTTTAAAAATATTAGCCGAATCACCCAGTGGCTGCCTCGGAAAAAAATATGTATGTATGTAGAGCTATGTATTGTTATTAGTAGTGTTTGGATATACACCTTAATGGCTTTTGCAAGCCCTTCTATTGTGAGAGCGGCTGTTTTCTTTTGCATATATTATATAGGCAGGTTTATGGGGGCTAGCTTTTTTACTTTAAATACCATTGCTGGAGCTGTATTCATTTTATTATTATTTGATTTAAAAAATATAGAAAATATTGGCTTGCAATTATCTTATGCAGCAGTGGTAGGTATACATTTATTCTACCCAGTTTTTAATAAAATGCTCCCCATGGATAACCCAGTGCTTATTTTTTTATGGAGCAACTTATGCGTTAGCTTATCGGCCCAATTAACCACCTTGCCCATTTTACTGTATCATTTTCACCAAATAGCCTCTTTGGTATTAGTGAGTAATTTTATCATGGTGCCTTTAAGCACTCTTTTATTGTATGCATTAGTGCTCTTAGTTTTAACTCCTTCTTTATGGAATCTCCCAAGGCTAGTAGGTGAAATCATAGAGAAATATATAATAGGTATGAATAAAGCCATTCGCTTTTTAGATACCCTACCCATTAATCATTCTATGCATATATCATTGAGCCTAGGACAAGTAATTCTATTGTATCTTGGCTTATTAGTTATCTATGGCTGGTTGTATACAAAAAAAGCTAAATGGCTAGTCTATTTTTTGGGCCTATTTTGTATAAATAGCTTGCTAAAGTTATTCAGTCAGGCCTAATTTTTGTGGAAAAGCTAAAGGAAGCAAAAAACAAGAAGGGCTTACCTTTGCTTATGGAAAAGAAAATACAATCAGCCTTAATTTCAGTTTTTTACAAAGATGGTTTAGCGCCCTTAGCTAAAACCTTACATGCTTTAAATATTACTATTTATTCTACTGGTGGTACTCAACAGTTCATTGAAGAACTAGGTATTCCTTGTATAGGAGTAGAAACAGTAACGGGATACCCCTCTATCTTAGGAGGAAGAGTAAAAACCTTACACCCCTCCATTTTTGGAGGCATTTTAGGTAGAAGATATGAGGACCAAGACTTGAAAGAAATGGAGCAGTATAAAATTCCCGCTTTAGACTTAGTGATTGTAGACTTATACCCTTTTGAAGAAACCTTAAAAAATACAGACGAAGAAAAGTTAATTATAGAAAAAATTGATATTGGCGGGCCTTCTATGATAAGAGCGGCTGGTAAAAATTTCAGGGACTTAGTGGTTATTGCTGCCAAAGACGATTACTCAAAATTGAATCAAATACTTATTGACCAAAAAGGAAGTACTACCATTGAGCAAAGAAAAGCCTTTGCTGCTAAGGCTTTTGAAGTAGTCATGCATTACGATATAGCTATTAGTAATTATTTTAATCCTGCTACTGGAAAAGTTTTAAGATATGGAGAGAACCCACATCAAGTGGCTACCTTCTATGGCAATTTAGAAGATTGGTTTACACAATTACATGGTAAAGAATTATCCTATAATAATTTAGTAGATGTAGATGCCGCTATTGCCTTAATAGCCGATCTACCTTTAACAAGTTTTGCTATTATTAAACATACCAATGTTTGTGGAGTGGCTAAAAGAAATAATGTATTTGATAGTTGGCAAGCAGCCTTAGCGGGTGACCCTGAAAGTGCTTTTGGGGGTGTACTAGTCACCAATGCAATAGTGGATCTAGCCACTGCAGAGGCTATTCAAGAAATTTTCTTTGAAGTATTAATAGCGCCAGGCTTTGATCCTGCTGCCTTGGTTATTTTAACAGCTAAGAAAAATAGAATCTTACTTCAATTAAAAAATGAAGTAAGTTTTAATCCTACTCAAAAAAAATCTATCCTAAACGGAACTTTAGAACAAGGTTTAGACAATGGAAATTATAGCAAATGGGAAGAAGTGGGTGCAAGACCTTGTACTGAAAAAGAAAAAGAAGATTTAATTTTTGGAAATATTATTTGCAAGCATTTAAAAAGCAATGCCATTGCTTTAATTAAAAATACACAATTAGTAGGTAAGGGTTGTGGTCAAACAAGCAGAGTTGATGCATTAAGACATGCTATTGAAAAAGCAAAACAATTTAAATTTGATTTAAAAGGTGCAGCTTTAGCTTCGGATGCATTTTTCCCTTTTGATGATTGCGTTAGAATTGCCCATGAAGAAGGCATTGAGGCCTATATACAACCAGGAGGTTCCGTAAGAGATAAAGACAGCGTGGCTTATTGCCAAGCTAATGGCCTAGCCATGGTGATGACAGAACAAAGACATTTCAAACATTAAGCAAAGCCCCATGGCTAATCAAAAAAAAGCTTACTTAGCCTTAACGGTTACTAGCCTTGTATGGGGAACCACTTGGGTAGCAAGTAAAATGGGCGTATCGCATATGCCTGCTTTTGAATTAGCCAGTATTCGACAATTTTTAGGAGGCAGTATTTATATTAGCTTTTTTTTATTAAGAGGTGAAGGCCTTCCCACAAAAAAGCAATTTCTATGGTTAATCCCTATGGCATTTTTAATGTTTGTGTCTTCTAATGGTATTGCTACTTATGGATTACAATTTATAACCAGTGGTCTGGCCGCTTTAATAGCAGCACTCTATCCTTTATCAGTAGTACTTATTGAAAGATTTTATTTTAAAGCCATTAAAATTACCGCTCAAACCATGATAGGTTTATTTTTAGGTTTATTAGGTATTGCCTTTATTTTTTACAAGGATAGTTTACTAGTGCATGGCATGCATTATGCATTAGGCGTGAGCTTATCCTTATTCGCCATGATTACTTGGAGTGTGGGATCTATCATTATATCAAGAAATAAAATTGATATGAATGCTTATTATTCTATTGGCTGGCAAATGCTTATAAGTGCAGCCACCATGGGTTTATTTACTTTGTATACAGGTAATTATATTTCACTACATGAAATTCCTGCTATTTCTTGGGGCGTTATTATATATATGGTTATTGGTGGATCGGTCTTTGCCTTTATTTCATTTATATATAGCATGAAACATTTGAATCCTGCTATTGCTTCTTTATATGCTTATATAAATCCTATCGTTGCTATTTGGGTAGGCTCCTTACTCTTAAATGAAAAAATGAGTTTAACTAGTATTGTAGGTACTATTTGCACCCTTATTGGTGTGTATTTAGTAAATAGAAGTTTGAAAAATCAGAAAGACCCTGTGGAAGCTATTACCGATGCTGACGGCATGTAAGTTTACTTCTTATGTCCTTCCTTCCAAAGTTGATTAAATGTTTTGGTAGGAAATTCGAGAGGAGCTCTTTGATGGCTCCATCCTTTAAACATTTTATTGATCATCCAATTTTTTATAGGAGCAGTGCCTTGATTCATGAGCCTTCTATTCATAGAAGTTTGTTTCCAAACTTTCCATGCAAATTTTTCAGCAAAATTAGCTTCCCCTAATTCTACCGATTCTTTTCTGTTCTCTAATAATAATTCGTGTAAATTAATTTTAACAGGACATACTTCTGTACAATTACCACAAAGGCTAGAAGCATAACTTAAGTGCTTATAGTCGTGCATGCCTCTTAAATGTGGCGTAATAACACTTCCAATAGGCCCACTATAAGTAGTATCGTAAGCATGACCTCCAATATTTTTATAAATAGGACAAGCATTTAAACAAGCACCACATCTTATACAATAAAGCGCTTCTCTACTTTTTGCATTTGCTAGTAAATCGGTACGGCCATTGTCTAATAAAATAACATACATTTCCTCTGGACCATCTGATTCACCTTCTTGTCTTGGACCAGCAATAATACTATTATATACAGTTACTTGTTGTCCTGTTCCATAAGTAGCTAGTAAAGGCCAGAACAAACCAAGGTCATTGATAGAAGGAATCATTTTTTCAATACCTACAATGACTATATGTGTTTTAGGCCAAGACGCGGACAATCTAGCATTGCCTTCATTCTCTGTAACGGCAATTGCACCCACATCTGCAATAATAAAATTAGCGCCTGTCACGCCTATTTCAGCTTGCACATATTTTTCTCTTAAATTTTTTCTAGCCACCAATGTTAATTGCTCTGGTGTTAAATTAATATCGGTACCTAATTTCTCATTAAATAATTTTGCTACATCCTCCTTACTTTTATGCATGGCAGGCGTAACAATATGATAAGGCGCTTCTCCATCCATTTGTTGAATGTATTCTCCTAAATCAGTTTCTACACTTTCAATACCAACCGATTCTAAATAGTTATTCAAATGAATTTCCTCTGTGACCATACTCTTGCTTTTCACAATGGATTTGCAATGCTTCTGTTCACAAATTGTTCCAATAAAATTTAAAGCTTGTTCACTATCCTCTGCCCAAAAAACCTTGGCTCCTCTTTTGGTAATTTGTTCTTCAAATTGATTTAAGTATAAATCTAAATGTTCAATAGCATCCCATTTTTTATTCTTAGCTAATTCTTTGACACGATTTAAATCGGTGAATTGTTCTTTGCCTTTAGGTACAACAGCATTGTACTTACCAATATTAAAATTAATTTTTTTGCGATGTGCTTTGTCAATCGCTTTCGCGTTGCTTTTTTCTAGAAATGATGCTGCGTAAATGCTTTCCATGAGGACAAAAATAGTTATTTATTTTTAAGATGCTTGGCTGTTGCATCCAAGGTCTCATAAAATATTTCCCCATACTTTCTAACAATGGACTCCTTTAAAAACTGATAGGCAGGTACTTTTAACTTTACACCCAAGGAACAGCCCGATTTACATAAATCTTCGCGGGGTTCATAGTTCACATATTCCACAGAAGGGTCTTGCTTGCTTTTTTGTATTTTAATAGGGAATAGATGGCAGCTAAGGGGCTTTTTCCAAGGAATCTTGCCATCATTATAGGCTTGCTCAAAAGCACACTTAATCACGCCTTTCTCTTTATAACCATAGGCACAAATAGCACCATTAATAGTAGGCGTTACCCAGCCAAATTCACGATCAAATAAATAAGGACCCACTTCTTTTACTTCTTGAATACCTTCCTTGGTCATATAGGGTTTCACCTTATCATAATACTTTTTTACAAATTCCTTTTCTTCTTTCTCTAGTGGCGCTCCTGCATCCCCATCTTCACAACAAGCCCCTTTGCATTTAGATAAATCGCATACAAACTGCTCTTCTACTAATAAGTCGCTCACTAATACATTGTCAATAATTATCATTGGGAATATTTAGGATATAAAGATATCATTTTTTCCATCTAAACGTATTCAAAATATGGTGAATGTCTTCCAATAAAAACGCATTCACAGGTGCTAGAGAATCCTGATTAGGCGTGGTATCATAATACAAGGCGCCTCTAAAAAAATGTCGGGTAGAATCTGTTACGAAAAACTGATAAGGGGTTGCCACTTCACCGCCAATAGTAAAGAAAACACCTTCCACCCCTTGCGGGTTTTGAAAAACCGAATCGCTCATAGAGCTTGCCATATTATTATGGTTATTGGCAAAAGTATACGCATCTCTAATGAAGGTGTCTAATTGTTTGGGCTGCATTGCCAAATAACTTATGTAAATAGTAGCTGCTTGTCCAGGAAAACGAATGTTCATCCATTTACCTTTTTGTAAGCCTGTTCTTTCTTTATTGACAGCATTATCTATTACTGCATAACTAGGGTACTCAAAAGAAAAGGGTTCTTCTTGTTGATCAAAAACTTGGTAGGCTTTTTCAGGAAAGAACAATTTTGCATAGCCTTTGTTTTTGATGGAATAAGGACTATTACAAGCCATCAGCAAAACTAGTAAAATAAAAAGGCCCCCTCTTAGCTTATGCATGTTCTATTCTTTTATACATGTTCTATGTTTTGAGTAGGCAGCGGCGTAATAATTAATTGAATTTTATGAATTCTATTTTTTTGAATTTCAAGCACTGTAAAACTAAATTGTTTGTACTTCACCACTTGTTGTAATACAGGGAAGGCACCTGCTAATTCCAAAAATAATCCAGCCACTGTATCGCTCTCCCCTTTTACTGCATCAAAATTGTTAGTAGGTAGTTCTATAAAATTACAAAAATCAATAATGGTTGTTTTGCCTTCAATAATATAATGGAACTCATCAATTTTTTTGATCATCAATTCTTCTTCATCAAATTCATCCTTAATATCGCCTACAATTTCTTCCAATATATCCTCTAATGTAATGATACCGCTGGTTCCGCCAAATTCATCTACTACAATAGCAAAGTGAATTCGTTTTAATTGAAACTCTTTCAATAAGTCTTCGATCATTTTTTGTTCATGTACAAAAAAAGCTGGACGAATTAAAGGCTTCCAATCATAATCGGCATTTTCGCTTATGTGTGGAATAATATCCTTGGTATGAATAATACCTGCAATGGTATCTAAGTCTTCTTTGTAAATGGGAAAGCGACTATAATTATGCTCTTTAATATGTGCTAATAAATCATTGAAAGAAATAGAAGCATCCACTCCACAAACATCTAATCTAGTTTTCATGATTTGTTTTACCGAAATATTACCAAACTTAACAATGCCTTTTAAAATACTTTTTTCATTGGCTTGGTTATTCGGAGAAGTAGTTAATTCAATGGCATGATCTAATTCTTCCATACTATAAGAACTGCCCATTCTTTTTTGTGCTAATTTTTTTTCAATAATATTAGTGTACTTTACCATTAAGCCACTTGGTTTTGAAAATAGAATATAGACTACTTGAATAATTAATCCAAAGTCTTGCGCAAAGCGAATATTATTTTGAGTGGCCATTACCTTGGGCAAAATTTCTCCAAAAAATAAAAGTAGTAATGTGACTGCAATTACTTTTATTATAAATTCCATGCCAGGGAAGGTGAAAGCGTCAAAAATAAAAAAGTGGTCAATTAAAATATTGGCAATTAAAATAATACAAATATTAATAAAGCTATTGGCAATTAACATAGAAGTTAATAGCTTTTTAGGGTCTTCTAGTAAAGAAACAATTCTTTGTAAAGGCTTGTATTGTTTTGTTTTTAAAACTTGAATGTCTTTGTAGGATAAAGAAAAGAAAGCTACTTCCGAGCCTGCAATGACAAAAGACAAAAACAATAAAATAGATATTAAAATAAATAAACCACTGTCTTGTTGAAAGGTCACATTACTTATTGAGAGTAAATTAAATAAAGGGCCCGAATGGTATTCCAAAGTGGATGAATTTATAGTGGAAAGTTAAGATTTTTAAAAAGAAAAACCCGAATTCCCCTTAGCCATGGCTATTTTTAAAAAATCGTTAACGATTTTAGGAAAGGGGTACTTTCTAAACCCTTCTTTTTTAAGCCATAAGGCCTTTGTAAAAATGCCTGGCTTCTTTTTTAAAGCCACTAGTATGAACCTAGCTTCTATTTGCTGGTGGGTAAGTGTTTGTTTATAAACATTAGAAGGCAGCATGCTTTCAATGTTTTGCTTAGAAATACTCAATGGTTCAAGAATATACTTTTGCATATAAGCAGTATTAAGACTTGCCCTTCTCTCATTTTCAATTAAATAAAATTGATACAAGTTGGACCAAATATCACCCAAACCTCTTTTTTGAATGAAGTAAGTATCCTGGTATTTAAAAATGAAGAAATCAAAGAATCTATTTTTCTTTTGTATGATTTTTAATTTTACAGGTAGTAGATTCACTTGACTTTGCGTAAATGCCTTACAATTTTTTTTCATCGGGCAGCTAGGACAGCGTGGCGCCATGGGCTTGCAGACGGTAGCTCCAAAGTCCATTAGGGCTTGATTATAGATGCCCGCTTTTGAGGTAGATAAATTTTCATTCGCAATGCTATTAAAAATAGCGATACCTTCTTTGGTATCAATGGCTGTGGCAATACCATAATATCTGGAGAAAACTCTAAACACATTTCCATCCACCACAGCATGCGGTAAATTATAAGCGAATGAAGCAATGGCCGATGCGGTATAAGGACCTACCCCTTTTAATAATAATAAACTATCATAGGTGCTTGGAAATTTTCCTTTGTACTCTTTTACAATATGCCTAGCGGTAAATAATAAATTTTTACAACGATTGTAATAACCCAATCCTTCCCATAGTTTAAAAACCTTTTCGTCCTTGGCTGCAGCCAATTGGAAAATAGTGGGGAAGTTTTTGAGAAACTTTTCATAGTAATCCCAGCCTTGTTCCACCCTGGTTTGCTGTAAAATAATCTCACTTAGCCATATTTTATAGGGATCTTTCTCCCCTTTCCATGGCATGGGACGGTCATTGGTATGTTGATTCCATTTTAAAAGTAAATTGGTGAAAGGGGTAGCCATTAGAACAAAAATGGATTAAAATTGGGAAAATACGTTCAAATTAGACATAAATTCAACTATTACACATTTATATAATTTTATATATAAATTAATTATATGTATATACGCTTAGAATTATGGGCTAAAAAGGATAAAAATATTGGAATATAGTTGCAGAAAGGTAAAATTTAATTTATTTTTAATACTGAACACCAAAAATTAAACTTCATGAGAAAGTCTGATCTTATCAATCAAATTTCTGAAAAAACTGGAATCCCTAAAGTGGACGTATTAGTTACTTTAGAAACTATGTTTAAGGAAGTGAAAGAAAACTTAGCGAACGGCCAAAACATATACATACGTGGCTTTGGCAGCTTTATTACTAAGAAAAGAGCCGCTAAAATTGGACGTAATATTAAAAAGAATATTGCAGTTCAAATTCCTGAACATTTTATTCCTGCATTCAAACCAGCAAAAGAATTTGTAAACGAGGTTAAAAGCAAACTTAAGTAACTTACCTTTGCGAGAAATTGACCTATTTTGAAGAAACCTCAGTTTATTGTTGTTTTTCTAGGCTTGCTATTATTGAGCATCCTTTACTTTTTAGTTCCCAAATCTAAAAAAATTGAATCTTCGGCTTCTAGCCAAACTGTTGCTAATGAAGCTGTTAGCTCACAATCTATTTTAGATGGGGCCAAGCTTAGTCTCAATAGTGAACAAAAAATTGCCTTATTATCAATTGAAAATCAATTAGTTGCATCTAAAACGGTGGCCGATAGCTTAAAAGTTTATAAAAAGCTTATTCAATATTGGTCCGATTCGGTTCAGCGCATTGAACCTTATTTATATTATACTTACAGCGCTGCTTTGTTGGAAAATACTGAAAAAAGCCTCACTTTTGCAGCCCAGCTGTTGGTAAATAACTTAACAACGCCTGACGCACCACCTGCCCTTCAGAAATGGATGGCATCAAATGCAAAAGTTCTTTTAGAGAAAGCATTGGTTATCAATCCTATAAACGATACATCAAAAATAAATTTAGGTGCCTGCTACCTGTTTGGAAATATTTCAGACAACCCTATGCAAGGCATTCTAAAGGTGAAAGAAGTAGTGGACAAGAATCCACAAAATACTTATGGCCAACTTATTTTAGCATTAGGGGGTAAGAAATCGGGACAGTATGAAAAAGCCATCGAACGTTTTTTAATCATCATCAAACTTGAACCCAATAACATCGAAGCCATGGTTAACTTGGCCGAGTGTTATGAATTGACCAACCAAAAAAATAGCGCCATACAGTGGTATACCGTAGTGAGAGAAAAGGTAAATATACCCGCAGCGAAAGAAGCAGTGACTAAAAGAATTCAAGAATTAAAGAAATAACATTTTATAACAAAAATTATTCGACATGCCTTGTGGTAAAAAAAGAAAGCGTCATAAAATTGCGACGCACAAAAGAAAGAAACGTTTAAGAAAGAATCGTCATAAGAAAAAGAACAAATAGTTCTCTATCCTAAGACAAGCGTATTTAATTAACTAAATACGCTTGTCTTCTTTTCAAATCACACACCACTTATCTACTAAGCAACTTTACTTTACCTTTTCCTTCCTTTGTAAAGTGGATGTGTCTCAAAAAAATAAAACAGCAGTTCCGCTATTTCGTGGGCTACCTGTTTTTAAAAGTTGCTATCGTGAACAAAGATTTAATTATTAACAGCTCCGCAGACGGAGTTGAAATAGCCCTATTAGAGGAAAAAAAGTTAGTTGAAATACATAACGAAAAACTAGATGCCCGTTGGTCTGTAGGAGACTTGTATTTAGGTAAAGTCAAAAAAATTATCCCAGGACTGAATGCAGCCTTTGTAGATGTGGGCTTTGAGAAAGATGCCTTCTTGCATTATACCGACCTTAGTCCCTATATAAAATCCATTTTAAAGTATACGCAGCAGGCCACTGCCGATGAAAACAATCAATTTGATTTTTCTAAGTTCCAATCGGCTCCTGAAATTATAAAAACAGGAAAGATTAGCGAAGTATTGAATGGCAAGCCGCATATTCTAGTGCAAATATTAAAAGAGCCTATTGCTGCAAAAGGTCCAAGACTTACTTGTGAGATATCATTAGCAGGTCGCTTTGTAGTGCTTACCCCCTTTAATGAAATAGTAGCTGTCTCTAAAAAAATACATTCAGGAGAAGAACGCAAACGCTTACAAAAAATATTTGAAGCAGTAAGACCTAAGAATTTTGGTGTCATTGTAAGAACGGCTGCGGAAGGAAAGTCCACTGCAGAATTACACGAAGATTTATTAACACTTACTCAGAACTGGAAAAATATTCAATCTAATTTGAAAGGGGCCATGCCGCCTACTAGAATTATGAATGAAGAAAGTAAAACTACAAGCATACTTAGAGACTTACTGAATGAAGACTTTAATAAAATAGTAGTCAACGATAAAAAAATATTCGACATTACTTTAAGTTACTTGCAAAGAATAGCCCCACAGAAAGCCAATATACTTTCTATGTATACTGGAGACCAAGCTATTTTTGATCAGTATGGTATTACGAAGCAAGTAAAATCTTCTTTTGGTAAAACGGTGAATTTAACTAGTGGCGCTTACTTAATTATAGAACATACGGAAGCCCTGCATGTTATTGATGTTAACTCTGGCTTTAAAAGTGTTAGCAATAACCAAGAAGAGAATGCGCTTCAAACCAATTTAGAAGCGGCAGAAGAAATAGCCAGACAATTAAGATTGAGAGATATTGGAGGCATTATTGTGGTAGACTTCATTGATATGAAACTACCTGAGAACCGCAAAAAAGTACAAGAGGCTTTAGAAGAATATATGAAAACGGATAGAGCAAGACATACCGTACTTCCTATTTCAAAATTTGGACTCTTACAAGCTACCCGTCAAAGAATTAGACCTGAAGTAAATATCAATACCTCTGAGGACTGTCCTGCCTGCGCTGGCTCTGGCAAAATAACTTCTGCCTTATTATTAGAAGATGAGATGGAGAAAAAATTGGCATATTTAACTACACATGGTCATAAGTCATTGACTATATTGGTTCATCCTATAATTCATTCTCACCTTACCAAGGGCATTTTCACCAGTATCGTTAAGCGTTGGAAAAAGAAGTATAAAATTAAATTAAGCTCACAGGCCTCCAATACTAGCCATTTAGTGGAATACCGATTCTTAGACGACGAACAAGAAGAAATTAAGTTCTAGGGAAATTTCGGCTTTTACTTAGCTTGGTTTTATTT
>CANCRC010000035.1 GCA_947380435.1 Chitinophagaceae bacterium | reverse complement strand
TGAAGGAAAAACAACTGCGAATGGAGAAGTATATAGGCAAAGTAAAATAACCGCTGCGCATAAGACCCTTCCATTTGGAACCAAGGTGGAGGTAACGAATCTTTCCAATAATAAATCGGTGGTGGTGCGTATTAATGATAGAGGTCCTTATATTAGTGGAAGAATTATAGATTTAACTAAGGCAGCTGCCAAAGAAATTGACATGGTAGGTGCTGGAGTAGCAAAGGTTAAAATTAGGTATAAGAAGTGGTAGTTCAATTTTAAATCAAATAGTGAATCAAATAGTTATTCAAAACAATTATGTATGAAAAATAAAATTATTTTTTTAGTCGTTTTCTTATTAGCTGCGGTAGCCAATTCATTTTCTCAACAAATTATAAAAAAGGATATTGAGATAGATGCTATGGTAAAAGAAATAAGTGTAGATAGCCTAACACAGAATTTGACTAAGCTAGTTAGCTTTGGAACTAGGGCAACACTTAGTAACCAATCAAGTACTACAAAAGGTATTGGCGCCGCAAGGGCTTGGATATTAAGCAGATTTAATGAGTATGCAAAGGCAAGTAATGGAAGATTATCTGCCTTTATAGATACTACCACCTATAATGCCGATAAAAAAAGAGTTGATAGACCTATTAATTTAGCCAATGTAGTGGCCACTTTAAAAGGTACCGACCCTAACGATAAAAGAATTTTTCTTATTAGTGGACATTTAGATAGCAGACGTTCCAATGAAATGGATAGTGTAGGCGATTCACCAGGAGCCAACGATGATGGAAGTGGAACAGTGGCTGTGATGGAGTGTGCAAGAGTGATGAGTAAACATAGTTTTCCAGCCACTATTATTTTCGTAACAGTGAGTGGAGAAGAACAAGGTTTATTGGGCGCCTATTTTATGGCAGCTAAAGCCAAGAAAGAAAATTGGAAAATTGAGGCCGTTTTAAATAATGATATTATGGGCTCTAATAATAGTAATGAAACCAATATTGTTGACAATACACGTATTCGTGTTTTTAGTGAAGGCTTATCGGTAACCGATACAGGAAGAGTAGCTATGCAAATTCGTAATCTTGGACTAGAGAACGATGGCAGGTCAAGACAATTGGCGCGTTATGTGAAAGAAGTGGGTGAGCGTTATGTCGAAAACTTACAAGTAATGATGATTTACAGAAACGACCGTTTTTTAAGAGGGGGTGATCATACTGCTTTTGTGGAAAATGGTTTTGCTGCCGTAAGAATTACAGAAATGAATGAGAACTATACTCGTCAACATCAAGATATAAGAGTAGAGAATGGTATAAATTATGGAGATGTGATAGAGCATATTGATTTTGAATACCTCAGAAAAAATACCAGCATGAACTTGGCCAACCTAGCCAATTTAGCGAAGGCGCCTGCTGTTCCGGATGAAGTAAAAATAGATGTGAAAAAACTAACCAATTCCACTTACTTATATTGGAAGGCGCCTAAAACAGGAACGGTAAAAGGCTACTATATATTAATAAGAGAAACCACTAGCCCTGTTTGGCAAAAGAAAGTTTATACAGAAAGTTTATCAATGACCCTTCCTTATAGCAAGGATAATTATTTCTTTGCAGTACAAGCTGTGAATGAAACGGGCAACGAAAGTTTACCTGTGATACCGGCTGTAGGTAGATAGAATCTAGTTAAAATCTAAATTCAGATCATTAGGCTCTGTTGTGATCGGCTTTCCAATTTTTAATCAATTCTTTGATTTGCTTATTGGTTAGGTTTTCTGCAACAGCTTTGGCTGTTAAGGCTACGAATTCATCATCACTCGCAAAACGTAAAGCTATAATTTGGCCCAAGCGTAATTCTTTTGGAAATACTTTTCCAGTCGCCAAATAATATCTGAAATTTTCTTCAGCACGAATAGCTCTGTCTTGTGCTTTTAAAGCAAAGATGCGTAAGTACCAAGCCATCAATACAAGTATTACAGAAAGCAAAGATAGCATAGCACCCAAGTACTTATTTTCTGCTGTACTTTGAATTAAAAAGTTAATAGAGCCAATAAGGAATATTAGTATGGCAGTAAGTGTCACATAATGATATCCTGGATCCATTTTAGTATGGTTTTTGAAATTTTGCTCTTGCATAGTTGTATTATTTTGCTAAAAATAGACAATGTTTGAAACATAAGAATAACTATTTCAAAATTATAGGTGGTTTTAAGTAAATTCATAGTGTATTTATATTATCAGATTCAAATAAAAAAGATATATGCAGTATCGCAGAATGCCCATAGAAATTGAAGCGCCTGAAACCTATGGCTATGAAAATATTGATTGTAATTTATCTGAAAGCTCCTACGCCGATCAACGCTTAGGCGATTTAGGTATTTCTTTAAACGACCTTGTTTTATTTTATGGCGATCATTTAGGCAAACCCGCTTTAAGAGAACTCATTGCCTCTCAATATAAATTAAAAGCCGATCAAATATTATTAACACCAGGGGCAGCACCCGCCTTATTTATGGTAGCCACTACACTGCTAGAAAAAGGAGATCATGTTATTGTAGCAAGGTCGAACTATGCTACTAATATTGAAACACCTCGTTCCATAGGTGCCAATGTTTCTTTTTTGGAAATGGAATTTGATAAAGGCTATCAGATAGATATTGCGGCCCTTCAAAAATTAATAACGCCAAAAACAAAGTTTGTAAGTATTACTTATCCGCATAATCCAACAGGGGTAAGTATTAGTGAAGAAAACTTAAGAAAAGTAATTCAAATAGTGGAAGCCAATGGAAGCTATTTACTTATGGATGAAACTTATAGAGAAATGAGCTTTATTCCCATGCTGCCTTTAGCGGCTACTTTATCGGATAGAGTCATAAGTGTAAGTTCTATGTCAAAGTCTTATGGACTGCCTGGTATTAGAATGGGATGGTTAATATCTCAAGATAAAAAATTAATGGAAACCTTATTGGCTGCTAAGGAGCAAATATTTATTACCAATTCTGTAGTAGATGAAGAAATTGCTTATCAATACTTATGCAATAAGGAAAAATTATTCGCGCCTGTTAAAGCGAACATTCAAAAAAACTTTGAGGTATTAAAACATTTTATGCAAGGGCAGGATGTTTTAGAATGGATAGAGCCACAAGGTGGTTGCGCCTGTTTTCCAAGAATAAAATTGAATATTGAAATTAACACTAAACAGTTCCATGAGGATTTATTAAATAAGTATAGTACTTATGTAGGCCCAGGCCATTGGTTTGAGCAAGACGATAGGTATATGCGTATAGGTTATAGTTGGGACAAGACTGAAAAATTAGAAAAAGGCATGCAGAATATCGTAAAAGCCATTCAAGCATTAAGAACTAATTAAATCCTTATTTAAAATTATTGTATAAAAATTATCCAATAAAAATATTTAGAAAAAAATTAAAATAAAAAGTATGAAAAAAAATTCAAACCATCTTATCAAAATTATTGTAGGGTCATTTATGGCAATAGTGGCCTTTGGCTGTATGCAACCCAAAACAGAAGTAAAACTACCTCGTATTGCCATTATGGGTTTAGCTATTGAGTCAAGTACTTTTTCACCCGCACTCACCCATGAAGAAGATTTTCATGCAAGTATAGGGGATTCTATTTTTAAGGAATATCCTTTTTTAGAAAAGGATTCTAGTTTAAGAAAACAAGCTACTTGGATTCCATTATTATATGGACATGCTTTGCCAGGTGGCGTAGTGACTAAAGAAGCTTATGATGCTCTTGTTTTGAAGTCCATACAAATGTTAAAACAAAATGCGCCTTTTGATGGAATATTTTTCGATATACATGGTGCTATGAGTGTGCAAGGTATGGACGACCCTGAAGCCGATTTTATAAAACAAATTAGAACCGTAGTAGGGACTAAAGTATTAATTTCTACTTCCATGGATTTGCATGGTAATGTATCATTAGACCTAGCAAAGAATTCTGATTTTATTACTTGTTTTAGAATGGCACCTCATGAAGATGCAATAGAATCAAAAAGAAGAGCGGTGTCTAATTTAGTGACCAGACTTATGAATGGAAAAGGAAAGCCAAAGTATAAAGCTTGGGTAGGTGTTCCAATATTATTACCTGGAGAAAAAACAAGTACAAGAATTGAACCTGGTAAATCTTTATACGCGCAGTTACCAGCAGCCACTAGTCAAGAAGGTATTATAGATGCAGCAATTTGGATTGGTTATGCTTGGGCCGATGCGCCTCGTAACCATGCAGCCGTGGTGGTAACAGGAGATGACCAAGAAAAAGTAACAGCCACAGCTGAATCGCTTGCGAAAAGTTTTTGGGCAGTTAGAAACGAATTTGTTTTTGTAGCACCTACTGCTAGTTTAGAAGAGAGTTTGAATTTAGCCATTGCAAGTAAATTACATCCTTATTTAATAAGTGATATGGGAGATAACCCCACTGCAGGAGGAGCAGGAGATGTTACTTGGACATTGAAACAAATACTAGAAAGAAAAGAATTTAAAACAGATGCAGGGCCTTCTGTTATTTATGCATCTATTCCTGGGCCTGCACTAGTGAAAGAAGCGCTTAAAGTAGGTGTGGGTGGAAAAGTAAGCGCAGTTGTGGGTGCTGCTATAGATCATAGATATGCGCCACCTGTTTTATTAACAGGAATAGTAGAGTCTATTTATAAAGGAGATATTAATGCCGAAGTGGAAGTAGCAGTTAAAGTGGGATCGGTACATGTTATTGTAACGCAGAAAAGAAAGCCTTATCATTTAGAATCGGATTATACAAGGCTTGGGTTAAATCCAAGAAAATCAGATATAGTTATAGTTAAAATTGGATACTTGGTGCCTGAATTATATGATTTAAGAGCAGACTGGATTATGGCCACTACACCAGGTGGGGTAGACCAAGATTTAAAAAGGCTGCCTTATAAAAACATAGAAAGACCCATGTTTCCTTTAGATGATTTTAAAACTGAACCTAGTTTAAAGGCGGTATTGTATTAGTTAATATAAAAGATTTTTAGTTTTAGAAGGAAAGCAATATATTTAAGTATCAATTCAATAACCAAAAACTTTAAAAATGAAAAAAATTGTTTTATTATTTTTAACAGCAACTACCATGTTTGCTTGTAAACCAACTGAAGTTAAAACAGATAGCGCTGCAACTGCAACTGGTACTGTAACTACTTCCGGTCCAGATGTAGACTTAATTAAAAAAAGTATTACTGCTTGGGCGGATGGTGATTGGGCTACTTATGCTTCGACTTATGCAGATACTGCTAAAGCTGTGCACAATGGATGGCCTTCAGCTACTGATACAACTGTAGGCGTGAAAATGTCTATCATGATTGAAAATTTTAAAAAACAAAGAGAGTTAATGGATGGTAATGTTACAATGGGAAATAGCATTATTGAAGTTGTTACAATGCCTGATGGCAATAAATATGGCCATGTTTGGGCTGAATTGTCTTGGAAATCTAAAAAAGGTGTAGCTGGCAAATCTGTTCTATTTGATTCTTATGGAATTAATAAAGACGGAAAAATTTCTTATGAGTGGCCTATTTATGACACAAAAGACGTTGCAACATTGGGTCAATAATTTGAACTTTTAAGTTTAGCAAAATACGAAAAAAGGCTCCTAGTAATAGGGGCCTTTTTATTGGGGGACTATTCTCATCTAAGTATTTAAAATTTATTGTAAATTACAGGACACTCATAACATCATCCTATGAAAAACTTAACACGTATTGCATTTTTACTATTAGCTTCTTTTGCTATTCATAATAGCCAAGCACAAAGCGGCGATTCCACTTTAAAAGGAATGAACTGGAGAAATATTGGTCCTAATAGAGGAGGCAGGTCATTGGGTGTTGCAGGTAGTAGTAAGAATAAATTAGAATATTATTTTGGAGCAGTAGGTGGAGGTTTATGGAAAACTACTGACGGAGGTTTGAATTGGAAGCCTGTAACCGATGGTCAGTTAACTAGTTCTAGTGTGGGTGCAGTAGCTGTGGCTGAATCAAATCCAGATATAATTTATATAGGCACGGGTGAAACGGCTTTTAGAGGAAATATTATGCAAGGAGATGGAGTGTATAAATCCACCGATGCAGGAAAGACTTGGAAAAATATTGGTTTGAAAAATACGCAATCTATTTCAAGAGTAAGAATTCATCCAACCAACCCAGACATCGTTTATGTATCGGCCTTAGGGCATGCATTCGGACCTAATGAAGAGCGTGGTGTTTTTAAAACAACTGATGGTGGTAAAACTTGGAATAAAGTTTTATATGTGAATGATAAAGCAGGTGCAGAAGATTTAGTGATTGATCCGCAAAATCCTGAAATTATTTATACAAGTATTTGGGAAGTATACAGAACACCTTATAAAATGTGGGCCGATGTAGGTACTTCCGCTTTATACAAGTCGGTAGACGGAGGGGCCAACTGGAAAGTCATTTCTAAAAACCCAGGTATGCCAGCAGTGGTGGGAAAAGTGGGTGTTGCAGTTTCTCCTGCAGATGGTAATCGTGTTTGGGCCATTGTAGAATCACCAGAGGGTGGATTATATCGTTCCGATGATGGAGGATCAAATTGGAAATTAGTGAACAATGAAAGAAAATTGCGCCAACGCGCCTTTTATTATTCTCGTATAGTGGCCGATCCAAAAGATAAAAACACAGTGTATGGTTTGAATGTAAATTTTTATAAGTCAACCGATGGTGGGGTAACATTTAAAACAGAAATAAAAGTACCACACGGAGATAATCATGATTTATGGATTGACCCAACAGATCCAACGCGTTTAGCCACAGCCAATGATGGTGGTGGTGCAGTTTCAGTAAATGGAGGTTTAACATGGACCGATGAAGATTTTCCAACTGCTCAATTATATCATATTACAGTCACCAAGGATTTTCCATATCAAGTAGCAGGTGCACAGCAAGACAATAGTACAGTGGCACTACCTAGTGAAGATTATAGACATAGAGCCGTAAGAACCAATTCTACTAAACCAGGTATGGGTTTTGCATATGAAGTGGGTGGTGGAGAGAGTGGATATATTACACAGGATCCAAAAAATCCAGATATCTTTTACGCAGGTAGTCAAGGCGCTTTGTTAACGCGTATTAATAGAATGACAGGGCAAGTGAGAGATGTACAAGTTTATCCAAGATTTTTTTCTGGCGAAGAAGCAAAGACCTTACCAGAAAGATGGCAGTGGACTTATCCAATTGTTTTTTCACCAGTCGACCCTAACGTTTTATTTACTTGTTCGCAACATGTTTGGAAAACAACGAACGAAGGACAAAGTTGGGAGCAAATTAGTCCAGACTTAACTTATAACGATTCAACCACCTTAGGTGTGAGTGGCGGTGTTATCACAAGAGATATGAATGGTCCTGAAATTTACGGGACAGTTTTTGCTTTAGCACCCTCTTATCAAGATGTGAATATTATTTGGGCAGGCTCTGATGATGGGCTTATTCATATAACAAGAGATGGCGGTAAGCATTGGGAGAATATTACACCAAAAGACATGCCTAAAAATACGCGTGTGAGTATTATTGAGGCTTCTCATTTTAATGCAGGTACAGCATACATTGCAGCTAAGCGTTATCAAATGGATGATCGTACCCCTTACATTTGGAAGACCAATGATTTTGGAAAAACTTGGACTAAAATAATTACAGGTATTCGTGCCGATGATTATGTTCATTCCGTAAGAGAAGATATTACCCGTGCAGGCTTATTGTATGCAGGTACAGAACATGGTATTTGGATTTCTTATAACGATGGTGCAAGCTGGGAGTCTTTAAGATTAAATTTACCTGATCTGCAAGTATCAGATATTCAAGTAACCGATAAAGACTTAGTTATTGGAACACATGGCAGGTCTATTTATGTATTAGACGATATTTCACCAGTAAGATCAAAGGATGCGGGCATAAAGGCCGGACTTCATTTATTTAAACCTTATTATGCAGTTAGGTCGGTGCAAAAAGCTGTATTTCATTATTTTTTAGATTCTACTAAGAAAGATTTAAAAATTGAAATTTTAGATGCTCAAGGAAAATTGGTGAATACTTTTATAGGCGAGTTAGCCAAACCTAAAAAAGAAAACGGAGAAGCCGATGAAGATGATGAAGATCGTAAGCCAAAGCCACCCACTATTAAGATGGGTTTAAATGTTTTTGAATGGGATTTAAAATATCCATCCGCAAGTTATTTTAAGGGAATGATATTTTGGAGTGCGCCAGTATATACGGGTCCAACGGCTGTGCCAGGTAATTATCAGGTAAGAATTACTGCAGGGTCACAAGTAGCTACTGAAAATTTTGAAATTAAAATGGATCCAAGGGTGAAGGACGTAAGTATAGCTGATATGCAAGAGAAATTTAATTTAGCTATGCAAATTAGAGATCAGGTAACAGTGGCCAATGACGCTGTTATAAAAATAAGAGGCATTAAGGAAAAATTAAATGAAGAAGCAAAAGCCAATAAAAAAGGACTTTCAAAATCTACCGCTTCTTTCATTGCTGCTATTTCACAAATAGAAGAAAATTTATATCAAGTGCGTAATCAAAGCTCACAAGACCCTTTAAACTTCCCTATTAAATTAAATAACAAATTAGCTTCTTTAATGCGTGTGGTAGAATCGGGTGACTATAAACCTACTGCAGGTTCTTATAAAGTATTTGATGAGCTGAAAGCTGAGTTGGCTATAGAAATCAATCAATTAAACAAGCTATTATTGCAAGCAAAAATGTAAATAATAATGTAAATAATAAACCATGATATCTCATATTATTGATATATAAGTTGTACCTTTGCAAAAATTATACAATAAATGCGTAAAGGCTTAATGGTTATTTCTTTTTTAATGGCTTCTATATTCAGCTTTTCGCAGGATACAACCACTAAAGAATTATATGTGAGTGGTAATATAGGTGCGACAACTAATGGAATTTCAATCATTCCTACTTTTTCTTTAAAGCAACCAGCTTTTAACCTTAGTTATTCATTGTCAAGAGGAGGTAGGTTTAGTATTGACCCAGACCTTCGCTTAACTTTTGATGGTAAAAAGGGTGGTGGTATTTTATGGTTTCGTTATAAGTTAAAAACAGAAGGGAAGTTTAAAGTAAATATTGGTATTCATCCTGCCTATAATTTTAGTATACGTGCCATTACTGAAGAAGGAAAATCATTTAAAATTACAGAAGCAAAACGTTTTATTGCAACAGAATTTGTGCCTTCTTATAAAGTAAACGACCATTTAAATTTTGGTATCTACTACTTAAACGGACACGGATTACAAGAGGATGGCCCCAAGAACATACATTATGTAAATTTTAGCACTGGTATTTCTAAAATACCTTTATTCTCTGGCTATAGCTTTAATTTTTCTCCTCAAGTGTATTACTTAAAATCAGATAAAGAAGATGGTTATTATTTTACTTCTAATCTAGTTTTAGCTAAAGCCAAGTCTCCTTTTGTGTTGATGTCAATGATTAATAAAGAGATTCGTTCCAATGTAACAGGAAGTGTAAATTTTGATTGGAATGTTTCAGTGCTTTATAACTTTAGAAATAAATTTAGAAGTTTTAAATAAGTATTAATTTTACCACTTTGAAATAATATTTATATGAACAAATTAAATAGCTTACTTGATAAATTCGAAGCTCAGATTGTTAATTACTCAAAGTCGAATCAAACTATTTCTGAAGGAAATGTAGGCTGGCATATTGTACATAGTTGTTTAGTTATAAATAGTGTATGCGCTGCAGTGATTAAATCCGATGCTACAAAATTTATTAAGAAATTTAGTTTTAAGGCATTTATAGTACTTTTACTTAACTCATTCCCAAGAGGGAAGGCCAAGGCGCCATCTTTTACTATGCCTTCTGAGGAATTGAGCCCTGCCTCTATTTTACAAAGTATAGAAGCGTCTCGTAAAAATGTGGAAGCGCTTTCGAAGGCAGGCAAGAATCAATTTTTCACCCATCCCATTTTTGGAGATCTTAATACAGGACAGACTTTTAAGTTCTTAGGGGTACATACCCACCATCATTTGAAGATTATTAAGGATATTTTAAAGTAGTTCATCCCAAGTAAAACTTCATCCTTAATGCTTAAGCTACTAATCTTTAAATAATATATTGGTAATCAATGGTTTATTTTAAACAGACGACAGCTATGCAAGAATCTGCAGGTTGTCATTTAATAATAAAATCATACATAATATTATTCATTTCAAAAAGAAAGCAATAAATTTATGCCTCAATTAAAATAAATAAAATTTATGAAAAAACTTTTAATGATTGCATCTGCAATTGTCTTAATGGTCTCAAGTGTAAGCGCACAAAAATTGGTAAAAGCGGGTACCCTTGTTGAAAAAAATACTCCTTGGTATTTTGGAACTGAAAATGCATCTAACCTAGTATTAAATGCTATTAAAGCATATAACAATATAGACGCCAAAGCTTATTTAAGCTGTTTTGACGATAATTATGTTAAAAATAATTCTGATAGAGTATATAAGGAGTTTGCAACTTTTAAAGCTGTAAATAGAAAAGTGAATATTGTTATCCCCGTTAGAACTGATGGTTGGCCAAATCAAACAGAAGTTCAAATTTATGATGACTTAGATAGAGAGTATAAGAATGGTTCAAAGCACAAACAACAAGAACATAGAGTGTATATTGTTAGTGATTCTTCTAAAAAAATATCTGGAGTATGGGGTTCAATTATTTTAGATGACAAAAATGAATACGGATTGCCCAATGGAGGTAAGTATTATTCAAAAAATGATACTTCTACCATCACATTCTCTAATAGAGGTGAGGTTGAATTAATTGAAAACCTAGCAAAAGATTGGAATAAAATGGATGGCAAAGCTTTAGGAAAATATTTTGCTGATACAGTAAGTGTTACAACTTTTGAGGGTCGTAAATTCAAACTTGCAAATAGTGATTGGGCAAATATGTTCAACGACATAGAATCAGTTGAGTGGAAGCTTGGTATGATTAACCCTGGTAAAATTACCAATACAGATCCTGTATCTGGAATTATAGTGCTTTCAAGTTTTAAGGAAAAGAAAAAAGACGGAACTAAAAAGCATGTAAGTGCTTTTCATTGGTTCATGTACGGTCTTGATAAAAAGATTACAAGTATAAGTTGGATGGAAAGACCAATTATGCCATAGTACTATTGTACTTTAAAATTATCTTATAAAAAAGGCTCCTAGTTATAGGGGCCTTTTTGTTGGGGAAACTATTTATTCATCCAAGCAACTTTAAGCACTGTGTCATGCTCTTTGCCAATAATATCTTTATACATGTCTGGCCTTCTTGCATTTAAATACCTGGTACCTCCCGCTTTTTCAATATTTGCATGTATTAATTCAGCTGAAACAAATGAATCTTCGAATGTTCTGCATTCGGCAATAATATCCCCATAGGGGTCTATAATCATGGAGCATCCATTTTTTAATTGGTCGTCATCCATGCCAATAGGGTTTGAAAAAATGGCATACACCGCATTGTCGTATGCTCTTGAAGGCAACCACTTCATTAGCCAAGCCCTGCCTTTTAAACTATCAAACTCATTTATAAGGCTAATGGGGTCATTATGACGGTTATGCCATAAAGCCGGGTCAACAAAACCAGCACCTGGTCTAGTAGAAGGAGTGCACATAGTTACATGTGGCATAAATATAATTTCGGCACCTAACAATTTTACGGCCCTTACATTTTCAATAATATTATTATCATAGCATATAAGTATGCTGCATTTCCATCCTTTTAAATCAAAAATGCAATATTCATTTCCTGCACTTATATATTTATTTATAAAGGGGCTTAATTTTCTATATTTTGCAATAAGCCCATTTTCATCCACACATACATAGGCTTTGTATATATTATCATTTTTATCTTTTTCAAATAACCCTGCTAGTAAAATAATTTTATATTTTTTTGCAATATTAATTAAGGCTTGAACAGATGCTCCGTCCGGAATAAATTCTGCTACTGCTAAAAATTCCTCTTTATTTAATTTTGAAGCAAAAGTATACCCGGTTATAGAACATTCATGAAAGGAGAGTGCTTCAATCCCTTCTAAGGCTGCTTTTCTAGCTAGATCGTCAATAACAGAGAGGTTGTATGTCTTGTCACCACTTTTATTTTCAAATTGAGCGGTAGCTATTTTAATAGGTCTCATGGTTTTTCAATTTTAAGTTGAATGTTTTTATAGGCAACCTTCATTTCCTTAGAAACGTGCACTTGTAGTCCAATCAACCCTGATAATTTACTGTTTGAAATGTCGTTGTCTGTAGTTTCACTCATTAATATTCCATTAATATAATGTTTCATGTTATTGCCTTTTACAATCAAATGAATTTCATTCCAATCATCTACTTTAATCTTTGACTTGAGTGTATCTGGGTTATTAATAGTTTTTATAATAAATGCGTCCTTTGAATTATTAATAGTTGCATTTTGGCCACGCATTGCAAGAAAGCCTCTTCCTCTTTCTTCATAGTTTTGACCTGTATACACATTTTCTCCATCTATATCTGCCTGATACCCTTTTAAAGCATAGGGAATATCTGCAAGTTCTTCACTTCGGTAATTGACTCCGCTATTTCCTCCTTTAGATATTTTAAATTTTGCTTTCAATTCAAAATCGCCTGCTTGGCTACTCGTATAAATTAAAAATGAATTAGTTTGTATTTGTTTACTAGGAGTGACTTCTCCAACAAAGCACCCGTTTTCAATATGCCAGACACTGGTATCGGCCTTCCATCCATTAAAGGTTTTACCATCGAATATGTTGATGAATACTGCGGTATCTTTTAGTGGTTTATTGGAGTTTGCACTTTCGCAAGACAGGCTTAATATCATGCTCATAGTTAACAAGATTACCATATTCATATAGTAGAGGCTACTGCGTATTTTCATAATTCGTTTAATATTAATATTTTAAGTGAAGGCCTATGTAAATCTAATTATTTCTGAACTATTCTTAGTTAAAAAATCATAATTTGTGTAAATACAATTTTAACACCATGTTTAAATACACTCGTCTTCTAAGTTTTATAACGCTTATAGCTTTATTGCAATTGAATATCTCATGTAATAGTGAAGCGCCTATATCAAGCGATCCAAAAATTGCGGCTTTAAAACTACCTAAAGGTTTTAAGGCAGATCATTTGTATAGTCCAGGTATTAACAATCAAGGCTCATGGGTGTCCATGACTTTTGATCATAAAGGAAGAATGATTGCATCGGATCAATATGGTAATTTATACAGACTAGTAATACCCGCAATTGGTGCCGATACTTCTAAAGAAAAAATTCAAGTAAGTACCATTGAGTTACATATACCTGGAGACACAACACTTGCAACGCGCAGAATAGGATACGCGCAAGGCTTACTTTATGCATTTAATAGTCTTTATGTTGTAATCAATGATGGCGGTGATATTACTAATACACGTCGAAGCGGAATATACAGAATGCAGGATACCGACAACGACGACCAATATGATAAAATTACTTTATTAAAAAGATTAGAGGGAGATGGAGAACATGGACCACATAGTATTGTGCTTTCTCCCGATGGAAAATCATTGTATGTAATTGCCGGTAATTTTACAAAAATACCGGAGATGAATAATTATACTGTCACACCTGGAGTGGAGATGGATAATTTACTTCCTTTAACGCGTGATCCTAATGGACATGATAATACAGTGAATACGCATGGAGGATGGATTGCACAATTCAATCCTGAAGGAACTAATTTTAATTTAATAAGTGCAGGTTTTAGAAATCCATATGATCTTGCCTTTAATGAGTACGGAGATATTTTCACTTTTGATTCAGATATGGAGTGGGATTTTGGTTCACCATAGTATCGACCTATTCGTATTTGTCAAGTACCCAGCGGTGGTGAATTTGGATGGCGCCCAGGGACAGATAAATGGTCTCCTTCGAATGCAGATAATCTTCCACCACTTTTAAATATTGGACAAGGTTCTCCTACTGCAGTATTCAGCGGAAGCAAATCACATTTTCCTGAAAAGTATAAACGATCCATTTTTGCATTTGACTGGAGTTTTGGAATTATGTATGCAATACAACCCAGTCCAGAAGGAGCACATTATACAGCCACTGCAGAGGAATTTATTTCTGGATCACCCTTGCCTTTAACAGATGGTATCATTGGACCAGATGGAGCAATGTATTTTTTAACGGGAGGTAGACGCATTGAATCGGATTTATATAGAGTTTACTTTGAAGACAATAAGCAAAATACCGAACCGCTTGCTGCTCCCACATTAACAGAAGCGCAACAGCTTCGTAAAAAACTGGAAACATTCCATTATGCACCGAATGCAGAAGCGGTTAACATTGCCTGGCCTGCCTTAAGCAATGAGGATAGATTCATACGTTATGCTGCAAGAATAGCAATGGAACACCAACCTGCTAATACTTGGAAACAAAAACTACTCACTGAAAAAGATCCAGTTATAATTACACAAGCAGCCATTGCTTTGGCTAGGATGGGAGAAAAAACTGAAAAAGATAATTTACTGAAGGCTTTAAGTGCCATTGATTTTTCAAAAATATCGGAGTCCAAGCAACTAGATGTTTTAAGAGCTATTGAATTAATATTAATACGCCTTGGGAAACCAACGGGGGAATTAAAAAATGAATTAATTAGTGTACTAGATAAACAATACCCTGCAGCCACTAATAATTTAAATAGGTCGCTTAGTAAAATTATGGTGTACATAGATGCACCCACTGTGGTTGCCAAAACAATGGATCTTATGAAGGTGGCCAAAGACGATCCAAATGATCAAAAAACATTTACAGAATCTACCGACCTTATTCTTAGAAACCCACAGTACGGATTAGATATTGCTAAAATGTTAGCCAATGTTCCTCCTCAGCAACAAACCTATTATGCTACAGTACTTAGTCATGCAAAAATTGGTTGGACACCTGCATTGCAAGAAACTTATTTTAAATGGTTTTATACAGCCTTTGGTTATAAAGGAGGGGTAAGCTTTATAGGTTTTCTAAATTTAATTAGAAAGGACGCTTTAAAAAATGTTTCAAAAAATACATTTGCTTATTACAATACTTTATCAGGAGATTCAATTGTAAATAGAGCCATGATGGGCTTGAAAGAAAATATTAAACAAGCCAAAGGGCCAGGAAGAGATTGGGAAGTAGATACCGCATTAGTATATGTAAAAGACGGATTAACGAATAGAGATTTTGAAAATGGCAAGGCCATGTTCTCTACAACACTTTGTTCTTCATGTCATGCGATGGGAGGGGAAGGTGGTGTGTCTGGTCCAAATCTTACACAAGTTGGAACGAGGTTCTCTTATAAGGATATGCTTACTGCAATAATAGAACCCAACAAAAGTATTTCAGATCAATTTGGATCTACAGTGTTTTATCTTAAAAAAGGAGGCTCAATTGTTGGAAAATTAATTAGCGAGGATGGAACTAAGTATGTTATAGCGCAAAATCCTTTTGCGATGCAAAACACAAAAGAAGTGCTAAAGAATGAGGTGATTCGCACAAGAGTTTCCGAAATATCACCAATGCTACCTGGTTTAATTAATAGTTTAAACGCCGAAGAATTAAAAGATTTGCTTGCCTATTTAAAATCGGGAGGTAATCCAAAGGACAAGATGTTTAGTTCGAAGAAGTAAGGCTTTGCGTTCAGCGATGGATAAATAGCTCTAAATCAAGGTAAATAGCCTGAAATTTGGCTAAAATCTATCTCCATTAGAGCGAATTCTACGGGAATTTCCCAAGAAAAAGGGTGTGAGGCAACAGGAATTTTGTAAAAGCCGAATATTACAAAATAAACACTTTATTGGCTAAATTGAATATACTTTAATGATGGGGATTGAAACTATTCTATGATTAAAACCATAATTAACAAATTAGACCCAAAGTGTAACATTTGTTACTTAATTTTATTTTTGGTTGTTCGCTAAACAAAATCATATTTCTTTGTATTCTAGAAAAATATCTATACTTTATTCCTAATTATTTTAAAAATGATTTCAGCATTTATTCAATTAAAGAAATTCATTGCTCCTTTTGGTTTAACTGATGCAGATTTTGAGGTATTAACTCTGCGATGTGAAGTTGTAAATTTTAAAAAA
Source organism: Chitinophagaceae bacterium (assembly GCA_947380435.1). Taxonomy (GTDB): domain Bacteria; phylum Bacteroidota; class Bacteroidia; order Chitinophagales; family Chitinophagaceae; genus Sediminibacterium. The sequence goes on along the minus strand of CANCRC010000035.1, from coordinate 1,228 downwards.
AACGATATTATTATTAAGGCAGGTGAAAAACAAAATTGCATTTATTTTTTATCCAAGGGTATCATTAGGAATTTTGTGTTAACAATGGATGGAAACATTAGTACATATGGTTTTCGTATTGAGAATATGTTAATTACAGGTTATGGGCTACATAATTTTCATAATGAGCAGAAAGCTTTGGTGAGTGTAGAATGTTTAGAAAATTGTGAAATGATAAAAATTCCTTTTAACGCACTAAGGTTTATGGAGGAAAGTAGTAAAGATGCTCATAAAGTAGCAAGATTTATAGCTGATGCCCATATAATCGATTTAGTTAATTTTATTATAAGTGTAGATACTAAAAGTTTAGCAGAACGATATAATAATTTAGAATTACAATTTCCAAATATACATCAAAGAGTCCCACAGCATATTATTGCGTCTTATTTAAGAATATCTCGTGTTCATTTATCAAGAGTTAAAAAATCAATGATTAGTATGTAACATTTGTTACATAATTTACAAATTCTGCTTTTAGTAACATATGTTTCGCTCGAATAATATCTAGAGTATTTTCTTTGTGCTTTAAATTATCACAAAGAAATAATATGCGATCATATAGAAATTTTTCTAAGAAGTTTTTACTACTCATTTCAATTACCTCTTTAGTAACTAGTTCTTTAACTGCGCAAACTTTAACCAAAAAGCAGCAGGATAGTGCTTATTTAGTAAATCCTGCTCAAGAGCGTATTAGAAAAATTAAAAAATCGTTTGCTAAAACCTTTGTAGATTTTGTGGGCAACGATGTTTCCTTGTTTGGGACATTGGTTTTGTCAAAACAAAACATTAATGACAATGGCATTACTGCCCCGCTAAATTATTTATACAATACAATCAACAGCAATACATTTAACCCAGGCTATAGTGGTGGCTTCAGAATAGATGGCATTTACAAAGAAAAGCACCGTTATTCTTTAAGTTTTGCTGTAAACAGAATAGCTGCTGGTAATTACTACCAAAACAAACATAGTTTATCTCCCTTCATTGACGACTTTACGCATTTTAAGGCGGATAATAATTTTACAACACTAAGTGTAGCGGCACATTACAAAAAGTTACTACCGGTAAACGAGATGAACAAGTACAAGTTTTACGCTGTATTTGGTCCAAGCTTCGATTATAAAATTTCAAGCATTAGTAGTGAGAACTTAATTAATGGCGCTGGCAACAGGGCCGTCATTAATGGAGA